>JBCCHP010000127.1:0-3691 GCA_039028675.1 Pseudomonadota bacterium
GCATATGATTAGCCCAGATAATCAGATCAATATTCGCCTTACGGAAAGCATTGGTGGGCGTACTGTAATATTTTGTTGGCACAATGACTAACGGGCATCGTCCTGACCATTCCTTTGCGAATCTTAATATCTCATCCGGTCGAGACAGTTTACTGTGTATTAAAATTGCATCTGCTCCAGCTGTTCGATAGGCGTCTGCCCTCTTCAAGGCTTCATCCATGCCCCAGCCGGCGATTAGTGCTTCAACTCTTGCGATAATGGAGAAATCATCATCGCCTTGACTATCTTTTCCTGCTTTTATCTTGCCGCAGAATTCATCAATATCAGCTAGAGGTTGTTTTTCACCATCTATAAAACTATTTGTTTTTGGGAATTCTTTATCTTCAATACAAACACCAGCAATATCACGTTGTTCCAGTTTCATTACCAGGCGACGCATATTATTAAAATTTCCATAGCCAGTATCACCATCTAATAAGATTGGGATAGTGGTGACATCGGACATGAACTCAAGCATATCGACAATCTGTGTCCAACTTGCTTCATTACTATCACGGACACCAAACTGTGCTGACATCGATAGACCGCTGCCCCATATGCCTTTAAAACCTGCATTCTCAACAATTCGAGCGGATAGTCCATTATGTGCTTCCAGAATAAATTCAAGTTCGTTGGAATTAAGTAACTGACGTAATTGAGTTGTTTTCTTTTTATTAGCCATAACTTAGTTATCGATCTGCGGCAGTATCTCTTCGCGAGCACGTATCATATCTTCCGGAAAATCAATTTCAATCCAGGGCAAGCCGGTAATATCTTCATAGGCAAATTGCTCAGGTGTTGACAATATACAAGCGCGAATAGCCTCTTCATAAGGTGTGTCGTTTTTACCCAATGATAAAAAATGTTCAATATGTTCCATTAATTGCCGACCAACATGTCGATTAAACTTGAAAAACCCGACCGATTCTCCTTGTTTGACTATTGGTAAACCGGGAGCAACCTGTTTTCGAAATTCAATAATTTGATCTTCATTATTAATACAAATTTTGACAGGCTCATCACCGGCAACAAAATCATAGTCAATTAACAAACAATTGTTATGTTGACTATCGATTAACTTTTTAAGGATAGATTTTTCATATAGCACATCTGCATCCATCAGAATAAATTCAGGTTGATTTAATAAAATATCTTTGGCACAACCGAGACTGATCAGGCTGCCTTCGGTATATCTCGGGTTCTGGATAAATCGAATGTCACCCGATAAGTCAGCAACATGATTCATTACTGATTCTTGTTGATAGCCTGTAATGATATGAATTGTATTAATATCAAAGCTAAACAGCAGTTCTATGTGTCGATGCAACAAGCTTTTACCTGCAAATTCAAGCAGCGACTTAGGCAGATTATTGGCATGGTTACCAAGACGATTGCCAATACCAGCAGCTAAAATAATGGCATGCATGTTTGAATATGAACCTCTATCGCTAATTACTCACTAATAAAGCAGTAAGAAATCACACCTTCGATATTTGACTAGATTAAAATTATTCTCAATTTATATTGAATATTGTGTTTTAATTATCGGATATAAACAACGAAAAACACTGAAATTTTATACTGATTATGGAAATTCCTGAGAAACTGGGTAAATACGAAATTAAAGAACTCATCGGCCGTGGCAGTATGGGCGAGGTGTATCGTGGTTATGACCCATTTCAGGATCAATTTGTCGCGGTCAAGGTCGCTATCTCTGATTCACTAAAAGATAAGGAATCGGGCGAGCGCTATCGAAAGATGTTTTTTAATGAAGCACATACTGCCGGCACACTCAAGCATGCAAATATTGTGGAAATTCTTGACGCGGATGTTGACGAAGACCATTGTTATATTGTGATGGAGTTGGTTGACGGCGCTGATACCCTCAAATCTTACTGTAATTTTGAAAATCTGCTGCCGCTTGAAGAAGTCATCGAAATTATTTTTAAATGTGCGAAGGCATTGGACTATGCACATCGTTCCGGAGTAATACATCGGGATATTAAACCCACAAACATACTCATCAGTGAAGATAGGCAGGTGGTGAAGATCGCTGACTTCAGTATTGCGCATATGATTAATGCTGATACGACGAATACGATGCCGACTGGATTTGTTGGTTCGCCCCGTTATATGTCACCAGAACAAGTACAGGAAGATTCTATAACCAATCAAACTGATTTGTTTTCATTAGGTATTGTGATGTATGAAATGATTACCGGTAAACATCCTTATATTGCCGATAGTTTCTCTAGACTAATACATAAGATTATTAATGAACCGCATCCACCTTTAAATACTTATCGTAGTGATATCCCCGAAATACTCGATAAAATTGTTTATCACGCGCTGCAAAAAGATCCTCACAAACGTTACAAGATGGGATTGAATCTGGCAGGGGATTTAAGTCTTGCTTTTGATTATCTGGAACAGCCCAGAGAGGATGTTGAAGTTCAGGAAAAGTTTAATCAAATAAAGGAACTGGAATTCTTTGAGGATTTTGCCGAATCAGAAATATGGGAAATTATCCGCGCATGTATTTGGCAGGTTTTCAGTGAAAATGAAGAAGTGATTGTCGAAGGTGATATCGATGATTCTTTTTATATTATTACTTCAGGAGAAGTCGAAGTATTTAAAGATAGTGCATTAATCGGTCAACTAGGTACCGGTGATTGTTTCGGTGAGATGAGTTATCTCAGTAAATCAAAACGAACCGCAACGATTAAAGCAAAAGAACGAGTCGAATTAATGAAAATCAATTCAACACTTATCGAGCAGGCCTCAGTTGAATGTCAATTGCGTTTTAGTAAGGTATTTACACAAACATTGGTCAGACGTTTATCACAAACCACTGCCATGTACGCTTCCAATCAATAGTTAATTATTATATTTTTTATATAGTTCGATCATATTTTTAGTCGAGCTATCTAATTCATTAACCGGTTCATCGTGCATGGATTGGTACACTTTTTTTGCCAGTTTTTTACCCAGTTCCACACCCCATTGATCAAATGAATTGATATCCCATAATACTCCTTGTACAAATGTGCGATGCTCAAATATTGCGAGTATCTTGCCTAGTATCTCGGGTGATAATTGTTGATAAAGCAACGTATTACTGGGTTTATTACCGGGAAAGAAATGATGCGGGTGATTACTTTGTTCACCTTGCATCAATGCCTGACTTTGTGCCAAACAATTTGCCAATAACAAGGCATGATGTTCAGCATTTCCTTCTTTATTAAGCGGTGCAAAGAAATCGACTGGCACTAATCGTGTGCCCTGATGTAACAATTGAAAGTAGGCATGTTGGGCATTCGTACCGGTAGATCCCCAACTGATTGGCATGGTTTGATAATCAATCATTTCATCATTCATATTTGCCGACTTGCCATTACTTTCCATTAACAGTTGTGACAGATATTCCGGCAATAAATTAAGTGCTTCATCATAAGGGACAAAGGCATGTGTGTCGGCATCCATAAAATTGTTATACCAAACATCGAGCATACCCATGATGACCGGAATATTATTTTTAAAATCTGTTTCCTGAAAGTGTTGATCGATTGCGGCAGCGCCATCTAACAGTTGCTTAAAACTATTAATACCCAGGGCTAATGCAATAGGTAAACCGGTTGCTGACCACAATGAA
>JBCCHP010000128.1:0-3607 GCA_039028675.1 Pseudomonadota bacterium
AAGAAATAATTTGAAATAATACTACATTGCAAAATGCAGAATTATTTTGACAAGCGCATAAAGTGAAATCAATAAACAAAACACCAGAAAAAACCCCATGATGATATAGACTTTGATGCCGTTTTTTTCAATATACGCTTCATCTCGATCCATATTTTTCTGACTTTGCACACCAAAGAATGATGCGAGTAAGCTAAATGCGATTTGAAATATATTTGGGTCTTTATGATCGGTCATTTTTGTTTTCTTTATCTTCTTTGACTTCCTTTAATTGACTTTCAACTTCATTGAGATGATCCAGAATAGAATCCAGTGCACTTTGAATGGGGTCCGTCACTTCCTTACTCTCTGCATATGCAGTAAAGCCAATTTTTTTTGCCATGGCTTCACGTTGGGCAGATTTACTTGAATCATCTTTTTTCACCACTACATGTCCTGGCACCCCGACCACAGTAGCGCCAGCAGGAATTTCTTTTACCACGACTGCATTACAGCCGATGCGAGCACCTTCATTAATCGTAATTGGCCCAAGAATTTTTGCCCCTGCTCCGACTACAACGCCATCTTTTAAGGTCGGGTGTCGCTTGCCCTTATCCCATGTTGTGCCGCCTAAGGTGACGCCATGATAAATAGAGACATCATCACCAATTTCTGCTGTCTCACCAATGACAATTCCCATACCATGGTCGATAAAAAATCGACGACCAATACTTGCACCAGGATGAATTTCGATTCCGGTTAGAAAGCGACTGATGTGTGCTGTCATTCTGGCAAGCAAATGTAAACCTTTGTTCCATAGCCAGTGATTTAGCCGATGTAAGACGATAGCTTGAAAGCCAGGGCAAGTGAAAATAGTTTCCAATATTGAGCGCGACGCCGGGTCACGTTCAAACACTACATCGATTTCTTCTTTGATAGTAGAAAACATCTAATCCACCATTTTTTCTATCATCGCCAATTGCTCATGATAGGTTATTAGTTCATTTTTTATTTCAGTTTGTCGAGATTTTGCACCTTCAACAACATTTGCTGGTGCTCTTTCGACAAAGTTACTGTTGGAAAGTTGATTGTTCAAACCAGCTTCTTCTTTTTTCAGTTTATCAATGGTTTTATTTAAACGCTCAATTTCAGAAACGGGATCGATAACATCAGCGAGAGGCACCAGAATACGAGTATCACCTGCTAGCGCCATGACTGCATCATCAAGCTCTTCCTCTGTCGTTTTAAGAGAATCAATTTTTGCAAGTTTCTTTAACGATTCCTGATTATTTTCTAACCATAACTGTTCGCTATCATTACTGCCTTTCACAAAAACATTCAACTTTTTGCCAGGTGCAATATCGCGTTCAGCACGAATGCGGCGAACACCCATAATAAATGCCTTTACCCATTCCATTTCATTGACAGAACTCTCATCAATGGTGATATCTTCAACGACTGGATACTGTTTCAGCATAATACTGTCACCATCTATTGCTAATAAAGGTGCAGTGCGTTGCCACAGTGTTTCAGTAATAAAGGGAGTAAAAGGATGCAATGCACGTAATAAGTGTTCTAATACATTTAATAATGTAAATAATGTACCGCGTTTTTCTGCTGCATCAGCATTCTCACTATTTAAAGTCGTTTTAGACAACTCTATGTACCAGTCACAATATTCATCCCAGGTAAATTCATATAAGGCTTGCGCGGCAAGATCAAAACGATAAGTTCGTATTCCTGTATGGCATGCAGCAATGGTCTCTGCCAGCCGGGTGTTTATCCATCGATCTGCTAACCCAAACTTTTTTTTGCCGCTGTCCAGTTTTAGATTTAATTCTTCAGCTTTCATTAATACAAACCGGGCGGCATTCCAAAGTTTGTTGCAAAAATTGCGATAGCCTTCAATACGACCAACATCAAAACTGATATCTCTTGCCTGAGTTGCGAGTTGTGCAAAGGTAAAGCGCAATGAATCAGTACCGTAGGCAGCTATCCCTTCCGGGAAATGTTTACGCGTCGCTTTCTCTATTTTTGTCGCCATCTTCGGCTGCATTAATCCGGTTGTGCGTTTTTCTATCAATGCATCCAGTTGAATACCATCAATAAGATCCAGTGGATCGAGAACATTGCCTTTAGATTTTGACATTTTTTGTCCATCTGAGTCGCGAACCAATCCATGGATATAGACCTCTTTAAAAGGTACATCCCCCATGAATTTCAATCCCATCATGATCATTCTTGCGACCCAGAAAAATATAATATCGAAGCCTGTGACAAGTACGTTTGTAGGATAATATCTGTCAAGTTCAGAAGTCTTTGCCGGCCAGCCTAATGTTGAGAAAGGCCAAAGCGCAGAAGAAAACCAGGTATCGAGTACGTCTTCATCTTGTGTCAGCTTAATATCATTGCCAAGATTGTATTTTTCGCGTACTTCGGTCTCGTCGTTTGCAACATATATAGTACCGGCTTCATCGTACCAGGCTGGTATTCGATGGCCCCACCATAACTGACGACTGATGCACCAATCTTCAATATTACGCATCCACTCGTAATATGTCTTCGACCAGTTTTCAGGTATGAATTTAATATCGCCTTGTTCAACAGCTTTAATAGCCGGGTCAGCTAAAGGTTGTATTTTTACGTACCATTGATCAGTTAAATATGGTTCTACTACAGTTCCAGATCGATCCCCTCTTGGCACCATGAGTTTATGATCTTCAATTTTTTCCAGTAATCCCTGTTCTTCCAGATCAGCAACAATCTGTTTGCGTGCATCGTATCGATCCATGCCCTGATATTTTATTGGCGCTTGATCATTTATTACCGCATCAATAGTAAATATATTAAGTAATGATAAATCATGTCGCTGACCAACCTCGTAGTCATTAAAGTCATGTGCCGGAGTAATCTTGACACAGCCAGTTCCGAATTCTGGATCGACATAGTCATCAGCGATTACAGGAAGAGTTCTGTCTGTTAATGGTAACCGCACTTCCTTACCCACTAGTTTTTGATAACGTTCATCATCTGGATGTATTGCAACCGCGGCATCACCGAGCATGGTTTCAGGCCGAGTGGTAGCAACGACGATATATTTCAAATCTTCAAGAGGTTCGACCAGGGGATAGCGCATATGCCAAAGATGACCATTTTCTTCTTGAGATATGACTTCAAGATCAGAGATAGCTGTATGTAAGACAGGATCCCAGTTAACCAATCTCTTACCACGATAGATCAGACCTTCATCATATAGTTGGACGAATACCTTACTTACTGCAGCCGATAGACCTTCATCCATGGTAAATCGTTCACGTGACCAATCCATCGACGTCCCGAGTCGACGCGATTGCTTTGTAATAGTATTACCAGAATGTTCTTTCCAATCCCAAACGGCTTCAATAAATTTATCTCTGCCTAAATCATGGCGAGATTTATTTTCCTGTTGCAATTGCCTTTCGACAACCATTTGCGTAGCAATACCAGCATGGTCTGTGCCACACTGCCATAGAGTGTCGTTACCATTCATTCGGTGATAACGAATTAGTACATCCATTAAGGTTTGCTGGAACGCATGCCCCATATGCAAGCTACCTGTAACATTAGGCGGGGGCAGCATGATGCAATA
>JBCCHP010000129.1:0-3554 GCA_039028675.1 Pseudomonadota bacterium
AATTATTAAATTGAATAAATTCTTCGATTACTGTTTCACATTCCCGCAGTATCTGCTTCCTCAACATGGTCTGACGTCGCTGGTCTATCGCTTTACCCGAATAAAGATAAAATGGATAAAAAATTTACAGATTCGTATTTTTATAAAAATTTTCAAGGTTGATATGAATGAAGCTTTAAAAGAAAACTCCGCAAGCTTTATAACATTTAATGATTTTTTTACCCGACAACTCAAGCCTAATGTGCGTGAATGGAACGAGGATCAAACAACAATTCTCAGCCCTGTTGATGGTGCAGTAAGCCAGCTAGGGTTAATCGATAGTCAAAAGATAATTCAGGCAAAAGGAAAATCATTTTCTCTTTCACAGTTAGTCGCGCATGATAAAGCCTTAACAAAAAAGTTTATATCAGGAACATTTTCTACACTTTACCTGTCACCCAGAGATTATCATCGTATTCATATGCCAATGACCGGCAAATTACTAAAAACTATTTATGTACCGGGTAAGTTATTTTCAGTCAACAATTCAGCAGTGAGAAATATCGATAATCTGTTTGCCAAAAATGAACGTTTCATTTCTATCTTTGAATCCGAAATAGGTCAATATGCATTAATCATGATTGGTGCATTATTTGTTGGCAGTATGTCGACTGTGTTTACAGGTCAAATTACACCATCGAAAGACAGAAGAATAATCACAACGGATTATACTTCAGAGGAAAGTATTATCTTGAAAAAGGGAGAAGAGTTTGGTTTGTTTAATATGGGATCAACAGTAATTTTATTATTTGAACAACAGAAGATGAAATGGAGCAAAGAACTATCAACTGATATCAGTATTCGAACAGGTCAAATTGTTGGTGAATTAGTTGCTTAATGCATTTAAACAAATCTGCATCAAACTATTCGGCAACAAACCAAGGATGATAATTATTAGACCATTTGCTGTTAGAACAGCACGCATTTGCTTTGAGGCTTTTATCGCCGTCATCGTATCTGGTTTATCAAAATAAATCAGTTTAACTATACGAAGATAATAAAATGCGCCTATGATTGAAAATACAACAGCAATCGCTGCAAGCGAGACAAAACCGGCAGAGACCAATTCGTTCAGCACAAACCATTTTGACCAAAACCCAAGGAATGGTGGTACGCCTGCCATAGAGAACATCAGACACATCATCACAAAGGCAAACCAGGGCGAACGTTCAGACAAACCTTTAAAATCTTCCAGTCTTTCTGCCTCAAAACCATATCTACCCAGCAATATAATCATGCCAAATGCACCCATGCTCATCATGGCATAACTGATGATATAAAACATGGCGCCCGCAAAGCCGGTTATTGTACCGGCGATCAGACCTAGAAAAAGGTATCCCATATGTGCGATCGTTGAGTAGGCCAACATTCGCTTAATATTACTTTGTGATATCGCAATAATATTACCGATGGCCATCGATAAAACAGCCAGTGCCATCAATATAGTTTGCCAATCTTCAACCAGGGGAAACATGCCATCAACCAGTATTCTAATCGCCATAGCGAATGCAGCTAATTTGGGAGCAGTGCTAATAAACAAAGTTACTGAAGTTGGCGCCCCCTGATAGACATCTGGCACCCACATATGAAAGGGTGCAGCACCTAGTTTAAACGCAATACCTATGATCATGAAGATCATGCCGAATACAAGGTAACGAATATTCCCTGCATCATTACTAATTACTGTTGCTATTTGACCCAGTTGCAAGCTGCCCGTTAGCCCATAAATCATTGATATACCATATAACAACATGCCAGATGCTAATGCACCAAGTACAAAATATTTCATTGCTGCCTCTGAAGCAGCAGGCGATTCACGATTCATCGCCACCATTGCGTACATGGAAAGAGACATGAGCTCCAAACCCAGATAGACAGATAACAAACTATAGGCAGATGCCATGATCATCATGCCAAGAACAGCGAATAGGCCAAGAACAAAGTACTCACCTTTTACAAGTTTATTTTCTTTCAAATACTCATATGAATAAAGAAATACAATCAGGCTAATGCCACAAATAAAACACTTTAGAATGGAACTCATCGCATCATGAATAAAACTATTATGAAACGCTAATTCCGGAACAGATGGAATAGAGATGAATACCAACAAAAATACAATTACTAAAGTACTCTGACTCAACCAATAACCCAATGCATGCTCTTTGTCTTTGCTAAATGCATCGACGATCAAAACCAGACATGCCAGACATAAAAGGCTTAATTCAGGTAATACTAATAATAATTCTTCAGTGATATTCATTTACAAGGCCTTGCTTTGAATCACTTGACTAAGTAGTTGTTCAACACTGACGCGCATAACATCCAGAATAGGTGCCGGCCATACACCAAATAATAAAACCACAATTGCCAATAATGTCAGTATCAAGCATTCCCGGCCATTGATATCTTTTAACTCTTCAACTTCAACACGAGTAATGTTCCCAAAAACTACGCGTTTGTACATCCATAATGTATAAGCAGCTCCCAGTATTAATGTAAAAGCGGCAAAGAATGCAATCCAGAAACTTGCCTGAAAACTACTGAGTATCACAAGAAACTCACCAACAAAACCTGACGTTCCCGGCAAGCCTGAATTAGCCATTGCAAATAACAGCATGAATGCAGCAAAGTAAGGCATGCTATTAACCACGCCGCCATAGTCCTTGATCATTCGACTATGTAATCGGTCATACATAACTCCAACACAAAGAAACATAGCTGCAGAGATAAATCCATGTGAAATCATTTGCATCATTGCACCTTCTATTGCCATTATGCCTCCGGAAAGTTCTGCAGTATTGGAATAGATTGCAAATGGAATAAAAAAACCTAATGTAACAAATCCCATGTGTGAAATTGATGAGTATGCGATGAGTTTCTTCATGTCTTCCTGTACTAATGCAACAAAGCCGATATATACAACCGCGATCAGAGATAAAAAAATCATAAAATCATCAAAGTACAAACTTGCATCAGGTGTGATCGGTAAACTAAAACGAAGAAACCCATAACCGCCCATCTTCAACATGATGGCTGCCAGAATCACAGAACCGCCAGTAGGTGCTTCAACGTGTGCATCCGGTAGCCATGTATGCACAGGCCACATAGGGATCTTTACCGCGAATGCCAAAAAGAAAGCAATAAATATCAGTTTCTGTGCTTGCATTGTTAAAGCAACATCATGCATGGCTGCTATTTCAAAACTATCAGCCTTCGCATAAAGGTATAAAAATGCAACCAACATAAAGACAGAACCAAGAAACGTATAAAGAAAAAATTTGATCGTGGCGTAAACACGATTAGGTCCACCCCATATACCGATGATAATAAACATGGGTATTAACATCGCTTCCCAAAATACATAAAACAGAACGGCATCTAATGCCGCAAATACACCATTCATAAAACCTGTCAGAATTAAAAATGCTGCCATATAATATGAGATATGTTTTTCAATAACTTCCCACGCTGCCAATACAACCAAAATCGTGGTAAAACATGTTAAAACGATA
>JBCCHP010000130.1:0-3516 GCA_039028675.1 Pseudomonadota bacterium
ACAAACAACTCCTCTCGCACTTGCGCAGTCATGTTGCCCTGCATAAAGTGTCGGCATGCCATCCCATATATACCTGAACCCTGGCGCACGGCTTATGTGCAAGCCTGTCGCAGGCCGACTGATGGTCGTTATGGAGAGAATCCCAATCGATTACAACATTACTATCAATTTCAGGTTTTACTAAAGCCTTCACCAGATGAAATTCAGCAAATGTATCTCGATTCACTAACGACTATTGGGATTGATACATTAAAACATGATGTACGCTTTGTTGAAGATAATTGGGAATCTCCCACATTAGGCGCCTGGGGTCTCGGATGGGAAGTATGGCTGGATGGAATGGAAATCAGTCAATTCACTTATTTCCAACAGGTAGGCGGACTGGACTGTAAACCTGTTAGTGGCGAATTAACTTATGGTCTGGAACGCATCGCGATGGCAATTCAAAATTGCGACAATGTATATGATTTACGTTGGGTAGATGATGAAAATCATATTGTCAGTTATGGCGATGTCTTTCATCAAAATGAAGTGGAAATGTCCAAATACAATTTTGATTTGGCTGATACCACGACACTATTTTCCTGGTTTGATAACTGCGAAGAAAAAGCCAAATCGTTAATTGAAGAATCTCTTCCGCTACCCGCTTATGAATTAGTGATGAAAGCTTCACATGCATTTAATCTACTCGACGCACGCAATGCTATTTCGGTAACAGAAAGACAACAATATATATTGAGAGTGAGAACCTTATCTCGATTAGTAGCGGAAGCTTATTACAATAGTCGTGAAGCACTTGGATTTCCATTAATGAATAAAAAAGACTAGTGTCAATATGATTAGTAAGAAAGATTTATTGATCGAGATTGGTACTGAAGAAATGCCACCCAGTACGCTCAAACGTTTGGCTGAAGCATTTTGTTCTGAAACGGCTAATGCACTTGAAAATTATCAACTCGACTACGAAATAATTAATTGGTATGCCACGCCAAGACGACTCGCATTAATTATTCAGCAACTGGACTGTGCTCAAAAAGATATTGAGCAGGAACGACGTGGGCCTGCAGTCGGTGTAGCGTTTGATGAATCGGGTAACCCAACCAAAGCAACTGAAGGCTTTGCTCGTTCTTGTGGGGTTTCAGTTGATGAACTCGGTGAATTGGAAACGGATAAGGGTAAATGGCTAAGTTTTATCAGTCCGATTAAAGGCAAACAGACGAGTGAACTAATCCCCAATATTGTTGAAACCGCGTTATCAAAATTACCTATTGCAAAAAGAATGCGCTGGGGCGATTCAAATATTGAATTTGTCCGTCCAATAAAATGGTTATTATTTTTATTTGATGATGAGGTGCTTGAATGTGAAACAATGGGTATGACTAGTGGGAGTGTTTCTTATGGTCATCGCTTTCATCATCCACAACCCATAGTTATTAATTCTGTTGGAACATATATTCAGCAACTTAAAGATGTTGGTAAAGTCATTGTTGATTATATTGAAAGACGTGAATTCATTTCTGTCGAGACTGATAAACTAGCTAAAAAAGAAAAAGGAAAAGCATTAATTGATGATGACTTGCTCGATGAAGTGACTTCTTTAGTAGAGTGGCCCGTTGTCTTTACTGGAACCTTTGATGATTCTTTTTTAACGCTGCCAAAAGAAGTATTGATTGCCACAATGCAAGATCATCAAAAATACTTTCCGATCATAGATAAAAAGAACAATCTTATTCCGATGTTTATCGCTGTATCAAATATTGAAAGTCAATCACTATCGTTGATACGACAGGGTAATGAACGCGTCATTCAACCAAGGCTGAGTGATGCGGCATTCTTTTTTGAACGCGACAAGGCAACTGGACTGAGTAATAAAATTGAAAAACTTAAAGACGTTATATTCCAGAAAAAACTTGGTTCTTTGTATGATAGAAAAGAAAGAATAAAGCAACATGCAAACAATCTGTCATTAATGATTGAAGTTGATAAACAAGATGTGAATAAAGCAGCTGACTTATGTTTGTGTGATTTATTAACCGAGATGGTTTATGAATTTCCCGAATTACAAGGTGTGATGGGTAATTACTATGCGCAAGCTATGGGAGAAAAGAATGAAGTCAGTCAGGCATTACAAGAATTCTATCTACCCAGATTTGCTGGTGACAGTTTACCTGTTACAAGCATTGGCCAATGTTTATCAATAGCAGGCAAGGCAGACAGCTTAATTGGAATTTTTGCAATTGGCCAAGCGCCTACAGGTACCAAGGATCCATTTGCATTACGCCGTGCAGCAATTGGTTTATTACGCATCATTATTGAGAATCAATTGGATATAGACTTAACTGAATTATTTCAAGAAGCAGCGAAAGCTTTTCCTGAAGAAATAGCTGCCAAGAATGCTGTGGGTGATCTATTGAAATTTATGCAAGAACGTTTACGACGCTATTATCTCGATCAAGGTATCGATCAGGATGTCATCAGCGCAGTACTAGCCGTATATAATAATCGCCCGCTTGATTGTCATTACCGCCTAAACGCTGTAACTGCTTTTCGTCAACATGAAGCATCACAAAGCCTCGCTGCTGCTAACAAACGGATAGCAAATATATTAAAGAAAAACAAAGATATCGTTTTACATCAAATTGATTCAGAGTTATTAACTGAACAAGCAGAAAAAAATCTGGCGAATAAACTGACTGATTATCAGAGCAACATTACTCCTCTGATACAAAATAAAGATTATGAAGAGGCTCTGGCACTGCTAGCTGGATTAAAAAATAATATTGATGACTTTTTTGATAATGTCATGGTAATGGCCGATGATGAATCAATCAGGAATAATAGACTGACATTACTAAAAAAATTACATACACTTTTTATACAAATTGCTGATATCTCAAAACTACAGGCGTAAAAATGGCATTAATCATTCTTGATCGTGATGGTGTAATCAATGAAGATTCAGATGAGTACATCAAGTCTCCGGATGAGTGGCATGCTATTCCGGGCAGTCTGGAAGCGATTTCTCGTTTGAATAGCAATAATTATCAAGTTGTTGTTGTCACTAATCAATCAGGCATTGGCAGACGTAAATTTACTGTGGATGATTTAAATGCAATCCATTTAAAAATGTATTCACATCTAAGTCAGTTCGGCGGCAGCATTGATGCTGTATTCTTTTGTCCGTGTACACCAAGGGAGAACTGTCACTGCAGGAAACCTAAACCAGGTTTATATAATCAGGTAGCAGAAAGATTACGCGTGCCCATGAGTAAAGTTTTTTGTGTCGGCGATAAAATGACAGATGTTCAGGCCGCAACAAGTGCTGGTGGGAAACCTGTCCTGGTTAAAACCGGTAAGGGACAAAGCGAGATTGATGAAGGAAAAGTGCCTGAGGGAATTCCTGTTTATGATAATTTAGCTACATTTGTTAATGAATTGATCAATTAATAAAAATAATGTTATTTCTTCGCTCCTTACTTTTTTATTTAGGACAGACTATCAGTACATTAATCTTTA
>JBCCHP010000131.1:0-3484 GCA_039028675.1 Pseudomonadota bacterium
AAAAATAGTGAGTTAAAAATCTTGCCTTCCTTGATGGGGCACTTTGCAATGCTAGGTTTGTTTGAGGAAGACTTTAATGCAATTGATAAACTATTTAATGAACTCTTATCTTATTAATCTTACCGATCATATTTTCAGTTTGGTGTAATAGGCATTTCAGTCCGATAAATAATTTGTTTCAATGAAAAACTGGATTCGATGTTATCCACGCAGGGTATGGTGGTAATTTTATCGAATAAAAACTGTTCGTAACTTTCCATGTCAGTCATGATGACACGCAGTAGATAATCAGAGCTACCTGTCATTAAGTAACACTCCATTACTTCTTCATACTTACTTATATGTGATTCAAATTCCTCAAGGGCATCACGTCCCTGATTGCGCAGTCTGACTGTAATAAACACATTAATGGGTAGGCCGACGAGTACCGGATCGATAATGCCGACATAGCGTTTGATTACGCCATTTTTTTCCAATGTTTTAACACGACGTAGACACGGGGAGGGAGATAATCCGAGATGATCTGCAAGCTCTGTATTCGGTATTTTCGCATTTGATTGAACATAATGGAGAAGCTGGCAGTCTGTCGTATCTAGTTTTAATTTTGGCATATTTAACCTTATTATACATAAATAAATTATATTTATGCTAAAAATTAGCATAATTAAGCTATAAATAGCAATCCTGATTTTGCAGATTTGATTATAATTTTCCCTATCATTCGTACTAGGATTAATTGAGTTGAGGCAGTATTGTGGCGGCTGTATTAACTGAAGAAATTAGTGAAGATAAAAAGGAGTGGCTCGAATCCATCGACTGCATCCAGGAGCTTTACGGTGATGAGGGTGTCAGAGAGATACTGAGATCACTACAAGATCATATCCTGGATTTAAATGTGTCTCTTGACGAGGCAACTCTCAATACGCCCTATATCAATACAATTCCCATCATAGAGCAACCACCGTATCCAGGTGATATAGAATTAGAAAATCGAATTGAGAATATCATTCGTTGGAATGCAATGGCGATGGTTCTGCAGGCACAGGACGAAGGCACCGGTGTTGGTGGACATATCGCGACTTATACATCTGCGGCAACAATGCTCGAAGTCGGTTTTAATCATTTTTTCAGGGCAAAAAGTGAAGGTTACGCTGGTGATATTGTTATGCCACAACCTCATGCAGCGCCCGGGGTCTATGCACGGGCCTTTCTTGAAGACCGTTTGAGTGAACAACAGCTGAAAAACTTTCGACGCGAATTAGGTGATAAAGGTGGATTGTGTTCTTACCCACACCCTCGCTCCATGCCAGAATTCTGGCAAATGCCAAATGCGTCTATGGGGCTATCAACACCTGCGGCCATCTATCAGGCTCGTTTTGCGAAGTATCTGGAAAACCGTGAATTAAAACAATCCAGTGGCGAAAAGATATGGTGCTTTATCGGTGATGGTGAGGCTGACGAACCAGAGGTTCTCGGAACCATTAATATCGCATCGCGTGAAAAGTTGGACAATATTGTTTTAGTTGTCAATTGTAACTTACAACGCCTTGACGGACCGGTGCGAGGTAACGGCAAGATTATTCAGGAATTGGAACGGTCATTTCGCGGCGCTGACTGGAATGTGATTAAAGTTATTTGGGGTTCGGGTTGGGATAATTTATTGGCGCAGGATCATCACGGCGTATTGCGTAGACGAATGGATGAATGTCTTGATGGTGATTATCAACGATATTCAATTTCTCCTGGAGAAGTTCAACGTGAACATTGGGTTGAAGGTAATCCGGAGCTGGAAAGAATGATGAATACGCTCAGTGATGATGAACTCAAAGCGATTAAGCGTGGAGGACAGGATCAGAAAAAAATCTATACTGCTTATCAACGAGCGCTTAGTGTCAGAAATAAACCCACAGTTATATTGATTAAAAGTGTTAAAGGCGAAGGCATGGGACAAACTGCCCAAGGTCAGAATACCGCTCATCAGAAAAAAAATCTCAAACCGAAAGAACGTATCCAGCTAGCCCGCGATTATGGGATCCCTATCAGTGATGAAGCAGCTGCCAGAGCTGAGTTTTATAAACCTCCTAAAGAGAGTAAAGAG
Source organism: Pseudomonadota bacterium (assembly GCA_039028675.1). GTDB lineage: Bacteria > Pseudomonadota > Gammaproteobacteria > Eutrophobiales > Eutrophobiaceae > JANQNX01. Next base: position 2,099 of record JBCCHP010000131.1, read on the forward strand.
ATGCAGTATTTGATGACACAGCGGCAGAATCTTGGAGGCTACTTACCGAAACGAAATGTTCAATGTAAACCCATCGAACCACCGACAATGGACATGCTTAAAGACATATTGCAAGGAAGTCATGAACGAAAGGTATCAACGACCATGGTCATGGTTCGATTGTTAACCAAGTTACTCAAAGACAAAGAGTTAGGTCCCTACATTGTTCCCATTGTACCGGACGAAGCCAGAACTTTCGGTATGGACGGTCTGTTTAAAGTCGCGGGGATCTACTCATCAGAAGGCCAGAAATATACACCTGTGGATGCCGAAACTTTACTTCCCTATCGTGAAGCAAAAGATGGGCAGATATTACAGGAAGGTATTTGTGAAACGGGTGCCATGGCATCTTTTATGGCTGCCGGTAGCGCTTATGCCATTCATGGATTACCAATGATTCCTTTTTATATTTTTTACTCTATGTTTGGTTTCCAACGAGTCGGTGACATGATCTGGGGTTGTGGTGACATGATGTGCCGCGGTTTTCTCTTAGGTGGTACCGCTGGCAGAACGACACTTAATGGAGAAGGGCTTCAACACCAGGATGGGCATTCCCATGTAATGGCAAGTACGATACCAAATATGGTGAGTTACGATCCGGCTTTTGGTTATGAAATAGCCGTTATCATCCGAGACGGCATACGCCGTATGTATACTGAGCAAGAAGATATTTTTTATTATCTAACCGTCTATAACGAAAACTATACTATGCCGACTTTGCCTGATGATGAAAAAATCATCGACGGTATTTTACAAGGTGCTTATTGTTATCGACGTTCAGCCAGAAAAAAGGGTGAGATAATAAACCTGTTATCAAGTGGAGCGATCATGCAGCAAGCGCTTCAGTCTGCGGAGTCACTGGAAGCGTCTGGTTATCGCGTCAATATATGGAGTATTACCAGTTTCATCGAACTGGAGAGGGAAGCCCAAATCATCGAAAGATGGAATCGATTACATCCCGACGAATCACCAAAAGAACCGTATATTAAACGTCTTTTAAATAATGAAGACGGTGTTTTTGTTGCGGTCACCGATTATATGAAAAGCTTGCCAAATAGTATCGCCCGCTGGATGCCTGAATTTTATACAGTATTGGGAACCGATGGCTATGGCCTGAGTGAGTCTCGCCAAGATATTCGGGATTATTTCGAAATAAGTAGTCGCTGTATTTCCCAAGCTGCCATTTCTCTTCTGTATCGTGCTGGTCGCATCAATAAAATTGAAAATAATACGCACCAAAAAAATTAATATCATATAAATCATATAGTTAGCTTATACAAAATTCAGAATTACCTATAATTATTAACTTTAAGTAAGTTTGATAAATAATTATATATAAAACAATTA
>JBCCHP010000132.1:0-3460 GCA_039028675.1 Pseudomonadota bacterium
CGGTAGTTTAAGGGCGCCGGAACAGCCTGTTGTTGGTTAACAATATAGTCGTGACAGATCTGATCGAGCTCCCCTGTGCTAATCCCTGCCTGGACATGAGGACCTATCATTTCCAGCACCTCAGCGGCCAATTTGCCAGCAATACGCATTTTTTCGATTTCTTCCGCAGATTTAATACTAATCGACATATAAAACAATGACCTGTTATCAGGAAAGGGTATTTGTTGAAGCTATTTTTCTATGGTATAAAGCGCACGCGTTTTTCGCAAACTAACTTTAAATTTATCGTCACACGCACGCTTCAACTCTATATGGGGTGCCTTTATTGGTTGGTATAGAGGGAGTGCGGAGGCTTAACCCTAAACAGGAGAATCATTATGTCTAATGTCACGATGCGTGATATGTTGGAAGCGGGCGTCCATTTCGGACATCAGACCCGTTACTGGAATCCTAATATGGCGCCGTTCCTATTCGGACAGCGTAATAAAATCCACATCATTAATCTGGAAAAAACACTTCCGCTATATGAAGAGGCCATCAATTTCGTCGGAAAAATGGCGGCTAAAAAAGGTACGATTTTGTTTGTCGGCACCAAACGTTCAGCTCAGTCAATTATTGCTGAAGAGGCTAAACGCTGCGAGATGCCTTTTATCAACAAACGTTGGTTAGGGGGCTTATTAACTAATTTTAAGACGGTTAAACAATCGATAAATCGATTAAAAGAGCTGGAAGAAATGCAAACGGATGGCAGTCTTGATCGATTGAGTAAAAAAGAGGGATTAATGCTAAAGCGGGAGCTTGATAAGCTTGAGGCCAGTTTGTCGGGTATCAAGGATATGAAAGGAATTCCTGATGTGCTGTTTATTATTGATGTTGGCTACGAAAACATCGCAGTTAGTGAAGCAATCAAGCTTGGTATACCCGTTGTAGGCGTTGTGGATAGTAATAATAGTCCTAAGGGTGTTGATTATATTATCCCCGGCAATGACGATGCGATTCGCTCAATAAGCCTGTATGCAAAAGGTGCCGCTGATGCCATTCTGGATAGCAAACAATCAATTGCTCATCTTGGTGACGGGGAAGATGGTGATGAATTGGTGGAGATTGATGAATCCGGTGCTCCTGTTGATGGTGCCCAGGATAAGCCGAAAGTCTCCAAGAAAAAGACGAAGAAAAAAGTCGCCAAGCCAGCAGTCACTGCGCCCGCCGATGATGAAGCAACTGCAGCGGTAGAAACTACGGCTAAGAAAAAGACTAAAAAGAAAACTACCAAGAAAAAAGTTGCAAAAAAAACTACCAAGAAAAAAGTGAGTAAGGCAAGTGCAGCTGAAGATACTGATAGCGACTAGTTTTTGTAATTAAATGAAATTGAGGAATATGTAATGACAATCACTGCTGCTTTAGTAAAAGAATTAAGAGAACGTACCGGCGCTGGCATGATGGACTGCAAGAAGGCCTTGCAGGAAGCAAATGGCGATATCGAACAAGCCATTGAGGAAATGCGAAAATCAGGTGCAGCAAAGGCGGCGAAGAAGGCGGGTCGGATTGCTGCCGAAGGCATAATCAAGATTGCCCAGGATGGACAGTCAGTTATTATCTGTGAAATTAATTGTGAAACCGATTTCGTTGCTAAGGATGAAAATTTTATTGGGTTTACAGATAAAGTCATGAACGCATTAGCAGAGAATAATGTCGCTGATGTGGATGCGCTGCTGACGATTGAAACCGAAGGACAATCTCTCGAAACGGCATTACAGGAGTTAATTGCAAAGATTGGTGAAAAAATCACAATTCGACGATTTGAAAAGAGGTCGCTCGCACATAATGCAGGTGTATATCAACATGGTGATCGTATTGGCGTAGTGGTTGATTTGGAAGGCAGTGATACAGTTATGGCTAAAGATATCGCGATGCATATCGCGGCAAGTAAACCGGTTTGTGTCAGTGAAGATGAAGTACCTGCCGAGTTACTTGAAAATGAAAAGCAAATTTTTATTGCTCAAGCAGAGGAGAGCGGAAAGCCTGCTGATATTATTGAGAAAATGGTGACCGGCCGCATGAAGAAATATTTAAAAGAAATTACCTTGTTAGGCCAGCCATTTGTCAAAGATCCGGATCAAACAGTAGAGAAGTTATTGAAATCGGCAAATGCAACTGTTGCAAACTTCATTCGTTATGAAGTCGGTGAGGGGATAGAGAAAAAAGTCGATAATTTTGCCGAAGAAGTCATGGCCCAGGCCAAGGGAGAGTAAAAAATGTCAGACCCGTCAAATTCACTTACTTATAGACGGGTTTTAATAAAACTGAGCGGTGAAGCGCTAATGGGAACGGAATCTTATGGTATCGATCCTAAAGTAATTACACGTTTGGCATCTGAAATTTCAGATTTGAGACAATATGGTGCGGAAATAGCAATTGTTATTGGCGGCGGCAATATCTTTCGTGGCGCTGGTTTGGCTGCTGGCGGCATTGATAGAGTCACAGCAGATCACATGGGCATGATGGCTACGGTTATGAATGGATTGGCATTGCAAGATGCACTGGAGAGCATTGGCGTATTTGCCAGAGTGATGTCTGCAATAAAAATCAATCAGGTTTGTGAAGATTATATTCGCCGACGTGCTGTTAGACATCTAGAAAAAAACAGAGTCGTCATTCTTGCAGCTGGCACAGGGAATCCTTTTTTTACTACTGATTCTGCAGCAAGTTTACGTGCGGTCGAAATTGGTGCTGAGTTGTTAATTAAAGCGACCAAGGTAGATGGTGTTTATAATGCTGATCCAGTAAAAGATCCATCTGCTAAACGTTACGATAAATTAAATTATGACGAAGTGATTGAACAAAAACTCGGCGTCATGGATACCACAGCAGTTGTTTTATGCCGTGAAAATAATATGCCATTGCGAGTCTTGGATATGACTAAACCTGGCGCATTATTAAGAGCTGCAATGGGAGAAAATGAAGGCACTTTAGTAAGTGAATAATTTGTATGCAGGAGAATAATAATGATTAACGATATTTTAAAGGATGCGAAAAGTCGCATGCAGAAAAGTATTGAATCCCTGAGTGATGAAATGGCAAAAATCAGAACGGGTCGCGCTCATCCAAGTCTTCTGGAACATATTAATGTTAGTTATTACGGCACAGATACTCCATTGCAGCAACTTGCTAATGTGAATGTCGTAGATGCCAGAACGCTAGGTGTTGTGGCATATGATAAAGGTAGTATTCCTGATATTGAAAAAGCAATTATGAATGCCAATCTTGGTTTAAATCCTGTGACAGCAGGCGAGGTCATACGTGTTCCATTACCGCCACTGACTGAAGAGCGACGTAAGGAATTAATTAAAATAGTTAAAAATGAAGCAGAGAAAGCAAGAATCGCGGTGAGAAATATTCGTCGTGATGCTATAAGCTCATGCAAGGAACTGGTTAAAGAAAAACTGGTGACCGAAGATGA
>JBCCHP010000133.1:0-3427 GCA_039028675.1 Pseudomonadota bacterium
AAAAATTGAAAAATATTATGCGACGTAAATATATGTTTATACTCAGTTTCACTTTCTTCTAACAAAACACCTACCGCATTACCATCTAGACTGCTTGAATGAATCAGGCTACGCCTTGGACCGTTGATTCTATCTTTTAACCAATGACTCGCAGCAGATGATGTACCAGCCGGAAGTGTTCGATGCTTTAAACTATGAATGGCAAATCCTACAGTCATTAACCCATTTGCAGCGCCAACATGTCCGAATGGAAATGTTGTATGACAACAGTTTTCCAATTCCGATAATGATAAAGCTGGCTCATTAACTGCCGAGATTACCTGATCGATACTCTCTAGCTTACAATCAGCATCAGTCATCGTGGCTTGTATGGCGTTTACGTTTGCGGCGTTACTTGTCTGCTGTTGATCACAACCACCACCACCTGCTACACCAATGCCTTTAATTACGGCGTGAATATGATCGCCGTCATTTATTGCATCGGAATGACGTTTCAATATTAATGCAACCGCGCCATCCGCAACATCATGCAATATATGATTCGCTTGAAATGCGCTGACTGAACGTAAATCTGTAGCCAAGTCAACACTTCCGACAATCAACTGATCCAGTTCATGCTGCTGTAATGCACGCATCCCACTTTCTAATGCGCGTAAGCCAGAAGTTTCACTGGCAGAAATCGTAAATGCCGGACCACCAATTTTAAAAGTTCTTGCAATCCGACTTGCAACAATACCACCTAATGCGCCCATGGTTCGATTGGCATTTAACGCAGGTCCGCTAGCATCACGCAAACGATCTATCCAATCATTGAGTTCCTGTTCCGATAAGACAATCCCAAATTTACGCAACCATTCACGAGCATAATGTTGTTGCATCCAACGGAAATGAAAATTAGTAGTATTCATATCCAATTCAATACCAATAAAAACACCACTTCTAATTTGCTGTTCCTTTGAAAGTTCAGACAGATTGGCATCTGCCAGTGCATTCGCCGCAACCTCAAGCATGAGCAATTGTTGTGGTAACATTTCTTTTAGTTCTGCCGGTGGAATTCGATAACGACCAAGTGGGACAGAAATATGATTAATATAATGCCCGGATTGATTATTTGTTTTTCCCCACCAATTTGTTGCTTGTGTTTGTATTTGTCCCTTTTGTAATAACATTGCCTTGGCAAGATCATTATTATCAGACCAGGGGCCTAACCTCATATCAAAACCAACAATGGCAATATCTTCTCTCTCGATTGCCATGATATGTTCATTTTGTTGGGGCTCTTGCGTGTCATTTTTATATTCTTCTAATAAGACATGTGCATTGATACCACCAAATCCAAAGCCACTAATTGCAGCTCGTTTAGTATTTTTTTGTGTCTTCCATGGCTTTGCTTCTGCTAATACACTGAATGGACTATTTTCCATATCGAGCTTATCAGCTGCCAATTGAAAGTTGGCGGTGGGTGGCAAGGTATCATTTTTCATAGCAAGTAATGTCTTAATCAAGGAAGCAGAACCCGCAGCGGTTAATAAATGACCAACATTACTTTTTACCGAACCAATAATGCACTCGCCATCTACGCCATGACTTTCCCATAAATCATTTAATGAACGAAATTCGACACCATCACCAACTGGTGTGCCAGTACCATGACACTCGATGTGCTGTACATCATTCGGTTTCCAATCTGCCTGTATATATGCTGACTGCATCGCACGCAGTTGTCCTTCGGAGTCAGGCGACATGATGTTGCCTTCGATATCATTCGATAGTCCAATACCAGCAATCGTTGCGTAGATATTATCACCTTGCGCCAACGCATCATGCAGACGTTTTAATACAACTATTCCTGCACCTTCACCAACTACAAGGCCATCTGCTTTTTTATCAAACGGCGAGCATCGACCACTTTTGGAAATAGCATTGAGTTGTGAAAAACCCATTTGTGTGTAGAGACAATCTGGCCGGGACAAGCCGCCAGCAAGCATCGCATCACAGCGTCCAGCTCGTAACTCGTCAACAGCATACTTTAATGAATATAATGAAGAAGCGCAGGCAGCATCCAGTGTATAAGCACCGCCACCGAGATTTAATGCCTTGGCTAATAATCCAGCCGGTAAACCTGCGACATATCGATTCAATGCTTCGGTATCGAGATTACCAGCTAATTCTGTATCAAATAATTGTTGATGAAAAAGTTGCTGGAAAATTTCGTCACTGTATTTTGATGAAGATTCAGTCGGTAAAACTATATTGCCAATGATTACGCCAGTTCTTTTATTATTTATTTTATCTGTTTTCGAGTCTTGCCATGCATTTTTTCCAGCATGTAACAAAATTTGATACATGGGATCGAGTTTATTTAAAAATGCTGTATCAAGACTTAATTCAGACAGATTGAGGTTATTGTGCTGTACCAAACAAGCTCGGCGAGAATTAACCTTGTCAGGTGTTAAATTGTCAGTGTATATATCTTCAGGAGTCAGGCGCCATCTCTCTGCATCAACTTCAACACTGACATCCTTGGCATTGATGATATTTTGCCAAAATTCTTCCAGGTTTGATGCACCAGGGAATACTCCGCCGATACCTACAATGGCTATGTCGAGTCGATCTTTCAACATTGAATTTTTTAGAGATAATAATTATTGAAGATAGTGTAAGTAGAAATATTTTACTCTTTTTTTTGAAAAACTTCGTATAAATACTTCGCCCTATACATTTATATCATCTCGGATACGCATCCAAGCATTCAAAGCATAAGAATACGATGGACTATGGAAATTCAGAACGCTAAAAGGAAGTAATAATACCACGATAAATATTCTGCCATTCTATCCATGGAGACTAAAAAAACCCCTATAAAGGGGCTTTTTTATGCAAATGAAGAAAATAATTATTTACTTTGTAAGGTTAAATAACCGAGGCCCGCTGATGCACCTACACCTTCACTTCCTTCGATTGCAAGTGGCACTAATCCAATACTATCGTTACTGCCACCAATCAACACGGCAGCACCAATGCCTACACCTAATGCTGCAGACGCCTTACCACCAGTATAAGTACCATTCAATGCAGTAGCCCAATCTTCTTCAGCATCTGCTGTTGCCAATACACTATATTTCATGGTCGATTTTGTATTCCATTGCAAATCTAGTCCTAATGCGATCCCGGCCTCACCATTGTAAGACTCAACTCCATCATCATGTTTAAAACTGCATTCAAACGCAGCACTTGAGTGAATCAACAAATTCACTTTAGAGCCTTCAATATATTCACAAGTGACTATACCCACTTCACCTTTTACATCACTTTCCGCATATGTCACAGAAGACAGGGTCGCGAACAAGGCTAAAGAACTGACCAAGCTTAATTTTTTTATTACCTTCATATTTAACATCCTTAATTTAACCGTGAAAAACAATAT
>JBCCHP010000134.1:0-3390 GCA_039028675.1 Pseudomonadota bacterium
GTAGTAGGCAAGTTTTTATATCGTCCGGGGTTTCGCGCGTTAATTCATTCATTGCGTGATCAAGGCCTAATCTTTTATCAAACATTTACCGAGACAAAGATTAGTCAGGGAGGCCCTTCAAATCCTGATTATTTATTAAGAAGGAATGAGCTGTTAGCGCTATGTGATGGTATGAATATTCTGGTATACCGTGAGGAAGACAAGGTGGGTGATGTCTGTCAGGGCTGGCGTAATCAGGCCATGATTATTGCTCAAAAATAATTTAGTACGGATTAGTGTCGCCAGGTGCAGGCTTTTTAAAGCGCTTGTAGCCCCAAATATAATTTTCCGGACTGGATAATATATATTTTTCAATACACTGGTTTATGCCTGTTACAGCGTTTATAAGGTTTTCATCAAGAATAATTTCGGGCGCTTCAAAATAGTACGAGTCATATATCCTTGGGTTTTTTGGATTTCTTAGCCCATACCCAATCACAACATGGCATTTGATTGCCTGGGCTAGCTTGCAGGCCAGTGTGCTTGTGTAAGCTCTTCTATGAAAGAAGTTTGCATACTCCCCTCCCTTACCCTCTGGTACCTGATCGGGCAGAATGCCTACACATCCACCACTTTTTAAATGACGAATTAAATTTTTCAGATTTAAGTTAGTTGTAGATATCAGTGTTGCCCCAGTGCTGGTGCGACCGATACGACTTAGTCTATCAATATGAATTGATTTGGATGGTGCATATAAAATCCACAAGTCGCAGTATTTTGCTGTAAGCAACCCCACAAATTCCCATGATCCAAAGTGCGGAGTAATGAATATGGTTCCTTTTTCACTGTCTTTAGCTCGCATGAGAATATGCTGGTTTTTAATTTCACCTATATTTCTGCTTAAAGCTTTTTTGGAGTTTTTCCATAGCCAGAAGGTTTCCAGCATAGTTTTAGCATTTTCTTTGAGTGATTTTTTCAGGAGTTGGCGATGTTGTTTGGCGCTTAATGTTGGAAAACATATCGATAGATTTACATTGCCGATATGTTTATTTCTGTTATTAAATAAATACAGAACGGTCCCCATGATACTTCCAAGGCCATGTAGAAGTGCAAGTGGTAGAAGAGATATAACCCAAAATAAAAACTGAATGACATCAGCTTGTATCTTTTTTACTATTTCCAATGGACTATTCAGAGAGTTTTGACGCTGATGCGCTGGATTTATTCATTAATGGGCGCATGGCTGAAAGCAGGCTTTTGTAGACGTTAGGATTGCTCTTTTCTTCTTTGTTTAATAGCTGTTTAAAATAAAATCTTTGCGTTGGCATATCAAAGCATGCGGGACAATTTTCTGGAATGATGGGGAGCTCAGAGCGTTCAGCAAAATCAAGTGTCTGTCGTTCGCGCACATAAACCAGTGGGCGTATTACCCGCAAGTCTCCTTTATCGATAATGTAATTAGCTTTCATGGTGTTTAATCTGCCTCCATGGAAAGCCGACATCATAAAACTCTCTGCCAGGTCATCTAAGTGTTGGGCAAGTGCTATCACATTATAATCATGGCTTCTTGCCGTACTGTAAATGACTCCACGTTTCATTCGAGAACAAAAGGCGCAAAATGAATTATTCTCCATGTGCTTGTCCGCCAGTTCCAGAATAGGCTCGGACTGGTAGAAATAGGGCACGTTTAAACTCTTCAAATAGGGCATCAGTGGTGATGGGTCAAATGCCTCGGATTGAGGGTCGACCGTTACGGCACCCACTTCAAAATTTATAGGGGCATGTTTTTGCAGGTGTAATAGAATATGAAGCAGGCTTAAAGAGTCTTTTCCTCCAGACAGGCCCAGCAAGATTCGGTCATTGGCCTTTATCATTGAGTAGTCGGCAATAGCTTTTCCGGCAAGATGAAGCAGCGATTTGGGGGGTTTGATTTTGGACATATACTATTTATCTACATTTTAGAAGATTTTAACTGCATTTTTATAGAATTTAATACCATTTTTATAACTGCTACTAGCTTTGACGCCCTTTCTAAACTGAAAATATACCACTTTCATGATTGCATTAATTCAGCGGGTGTTGACTGCCCATGTCACTATCAATAATCAGATAGTGGCTAGCATTGAATCCGGTGTTTTGGCATTTGTAGCCATCCAGGCGAGCGATACACCCAAACAAGTGAATCTCATGGCTGACCGGATCATGAATTACCGAATTTTTCCTGATAATGCTGGTAAAATGAACCTTAGCTTGCTGGATGTGGGAGGTGGAGTGTTATTTGTTCCACAATTTACATTAATTGCTGATACCCGTCGCGGATGTCGACCAAGTTTTAGTAACAATGTCAGCTCTGAAATGGGCCAGCAAATGTTTAATCAGCTGTTAGATTACACCAAGACCAAATATAACAATGTAAAGCATGGATTATTCGGTGCCGATATGCAGGTTAGTTTAGTGAATGACGGACCTGTCACATTTTGGTTAGAGAATTAACATCGAGTTATTTGTCATATAAAGATTTTGTCCTTACCATTCAAATATAATTATGAGCACACGTACGGCCAATATCGAGCGTAATACCCTCGAAACACAAATTACTGTCAATCTAAATATAGATGGTACAGGTGAAGGCCAGATAGAAACTGGAATTCCGTTTTTAGACCATATGCTGGATCAAGTCCGTCGCCATGGCCAATTTGATATCACCATAAACGCTAAAGGCGATTTGCAAGTGGACGCACACCACACTGTAGAAGATACAGGCATAACGCTGGGCCAGGCCTTCAACAAAGCGCTGGGCGATAAAAAAGGAATACGTCGTTATGGGCACGCCTATGTGCCTTTAGACGAAGCACTATCACGCGTAGTTATTGATTTTTCTGGACGCCCCGGGCTGGAATATCATGCTGAATATCCGCGTGCATTGATAGGTGAATTTGATGTAGATCTTGTTTATGAATTTTTGCAGGGCTTTGTGAATCATGCTCAAGTGACCATGCATGTCGACAATTTACGTGGTAGCAATGCTCATCATATCGCCGAGACAATATTCAAAGCCTTGGGAAGAACATTAAGATTCGCCTGCGAAATTGATCCGCGCATGGAAAATCAACTGCCTTCTACAAAAGGTGCATTATAGATTTAATTAATTGTTTAGTATGTTTTATTTCAGCCAGATTAATTCAGCCGTAAAGTTTTCGTGGAAAGAGTAGTCATTGTAGATTACGGAATGAGTAATCTTCATTCGGTAAATAGCGCGCTTAAAAAAGTTGCTAGCGACCGGTTTAATATTGAGATTTGCCAGGATCCTATTCAAATTGATAATGCCGACCGAATTGTCTTTCCAGGCCAGGGGGCTGCTGCTGATTGCATGCAGCAAATAAATCGATGCAAGCTGGCGGAACCGTTAAA
>JBCCHP010000135.1:0-3351 GCA_039028675.1 Pseudomonadota bacterium
AATAAAGCGTCAGTAGTAAGTAAGAGATACCGCTAAGGATTGCTGCAACCGGCAGCGTTAATAACCAGGAAATTAATATCTGCGAAACAATTTTTTTGTCCGCTTTACCTGTGATTAAACCGATTCCAAATAATGATCCAACCGAGCAATGCGTGGTGGACACGGGCACCCCAAGCCGACTGGCAAAAATCACCATAAAGCCGGTGACCAGATTTGCTGCAAAACCCTGACCGTGACTCATGGGCGTAATTTTTTTACCCATTGTTTGAGCAATACGCTTTGCATTCAGCAATCCACCAATGGCCATACCAATTGCAACGGCAATCATTCCCATCTTTATTGAAATACCTTGAATTGCGATTAATAACGCGACGATCTTTGGTGTATCGTTCAGACCACGTGCAAAGCTAACTAATCCAGCGCTGATGTAATGTCCTATATCGAGTAGCTTTTGCAGGTTAATTCCCATGAAGTGACCTGTATAGTGTTCCTGACAGTTTTTTTCAGTATCAACACTGGCATTAATCATTTGTGGAAAATTGGCTGCTTGTTCTGGAGAAAGTGATCGTATCGGTACAAAGGTATTTGATTCACCAATACAGGCACACCACTCTTTGGTAATCCCAAAGTAATTTTTTACATAACTAAATATTCGATAGGTAATGTAGGCAAGACAAACAGCAATAAACGGACTAACTAATAAAGGGATAAAAAATGTCTTACCGATAAAGGAGAAGTTAACTTGTGATCCTACAGCCATCACGCCACTGCCGACGAGTCCCCCGACCAGACTATGTGTTGTGGATATAGGTAAACCACGTATGGCCGTAATAAGTACAGTCAGTCCTGCTCCCAACGCAACCGCAGTGAGGAATGCGGGTGAGGTAGTAATTTCTAATGGCACCAACCCTTTACCAGAAAAATTCTTTAATAATTTTTCTGCAAGAAAGATGGAGCAAAGCGAACCGGCAAAAGTGGTGAGAGTTGCCCACCTAATTGCCAGTTTATAGTTGGTGGTACCGCTACCAAATAACGTGGCAACGCCTTTAAAGTTGTCATTTGCCCCATTGGCATAGGCAAGGAAACAAGTAGAAATAAATAAGATTAAAAAAATCATAATATGTAAGTCAGGGATTAAATTAAGCAGGTTCAGCTAGTAGTTGCTGTATCGTTTCTTCGATCCGTTTTGCATGTTCGTCTCCTTCATGCGTTTCGCCAAAGTAAACAGCTCGTACATTACTTTTTTTATCGATGATATAAAAAGCTGGCCAATACTTGTTATACATAGCCCGCCAGTAAGTGAAATCATTATCGATCATGATCGGATGATGTAATTCAAACTCATTTACTTTCGCTTCAATATTGCTTCGAATCTTCTCGTGTTTGAATTCCGGTGTGTGCACACCAATGACTTGCAGTCCTTTGTCCTGATAGCGTTTTTCAAGATCATTCATCCATGGAAAGGATCGATAACAATTCCAGCAATCAAAGGTCCAAAAGTCGAGCAAAACGACTTTACCTTTTAGATCATCCAGCATCAATGGTGGTGAATTAATCCATTCTTGCGCCTGCTTATGATGAAATTCAGCTGCAGGGAAAGGCTCGCTTAGCGTCCCTGCGACGGAAGGTGTGAGTGTCTTTATAGTGATGAAGGCACTAATCATGACAATAAAAAATAACTTGTATGCGCGTATCATCTATTTACCTTTTTCAATACAATACTCTCGATTGTTAGCGTTATTATTTATCTGATTTCGCTATTTGTTATCGTTAAGTTACAAAGATTTTTATTACAATAATGACTATTAGAGATTTTCAGGATAAATCACCAGAGATTGCAGCTTCAGCTTATGTCGACGATTCGGCATTGGTTATAGGTGATGTCACAATTGGTGATGATAGTTCTATCTGGCCGATGACAGTTATGCGAGGTGACGTACATTCGATCAAGATTGGTAAACGCACCAATATACAAGATGCCTCCGTATGCCATGTCACTCATGATGGCAAATTTTCACCTGGTGGCCAGCCCCTTACGGTTGGTGATGACGTGACGGTCGGTCATCGAGTGTTATTACATGCCTGTACAGTGGGCAATCTTTGCCTAATCGGGATGGCAGCAACGATCATGGATGGCGCATTGGTTGAAGATAATGTCATTTTGGGCGCAGGCAGTCTGGTCCCTTCCGGCAAGACTTTGGAATCTGGTTATTTATATGTCGGTAGCCCGGTAAAACGTGTCCGTGAACTGAATGAAAAAGAATTAGCTTTTCTAACATACTCAGCAGAACACTATTCAAAACTAAGGGCACAACATAAAGCAGAACAATAATTAAGTAATTTATCGAATCAACAACTTTAATCCGTTATTATTCCGCAGTTTTCAAATCACTCAGAGGATTAGGGTTATATGTCACTTGATGACAACTGGTTTACAGAAGCAAAAAATGGTTATGCCATGTCGCTGGAAATCAGAGAAAAATTACATGAGGAACAGTCGCCTTTTCAAAAGATTGAGATCTTTGAGACCAAACACTTCGGTCGATTAATGACGCTAGATGGAATGACGATGCTGACATCGCGCGATAATTTTGTGTATCACGAAATGATGGCGCATCCTGTTTTATATAATCATCCCAACCCAAAAGATATCGCCATCGTCGGCGGTGGAGATTGCGGTACCTTATGTGAGGTACTGAAACATGACTCAGTGAAATCGATCACGCAAATCGAACTTGATGAACGAGTCACGCGTGCTGCAGAGAAGTATTTTCCAGAACTATGTGAAAATAATGATGACCCAAGGGTGACGCTTTTATTTGAAGATGCCGTATCCTGGATGCAGCAATCAAAGCCAGAGACTCTGGATATCATAATTTTGGATACCACTGATCCGATAGGCCAGGCAAAGCGTTTATTTCAAGAAGCCTTTTACCATGATTGCCTTAATGCCTTACGTGAAGGAGGTATTATCATCGCCCAGAGTGAATCACCATTGTTGAATGTGGAATTAATCCTGACTATTCGCAGAGAGATGCATAAAGCTGGCTACACTGAAATTCAAACGATTCAGTTTCCTCAAGTCACCTATCCATCTGGTTGGTGGTCAGCAAGGTGGTTGGGCCACACCAGCTGGTGGTGGTGGTAGGACAGCAGCTTGTTGCTGGGCCTGCTGGACAGCAGCAATCTGGACATCTGGTTGCCCTCTTTGCTGGCCTTGCTGCCACTGATTGATTGCCTCTGCAACAATAGCAGCAGTGGTCCTATCATCTTGATTGGCATCATCATTGTTGCCAGCTCTTGCAGCTCTGACTTGGTCCTGTTGCTCTTGACTGAGTTGGGAGAAGACAC
>JBCCHP010000136.1:0-3344 GCA_039028675.1 Pseudomonadota bacterium
AAAGACTCTGATCGCACGGTGTGCCGATACCATGAAACGAACCTCCATGGAACTGGGCGGCAATGCGCCTGGCATTGGAATCTGATATTGCTAAACGGTTGGAACAGGAAGCGACTTATACTGAGGCAGTTCAGCTTGAAGCAAATAGCCAAACATTTATTGGCTTGTTTAATCAACAAACAGCATTAAAAGCTGCGGGCGCAATTATATTTCTACATGGTATGGGCGGGCATGCGGACTGGCCATATATCATCTCGCCATTACGTCAGTCATTGCCGGAACATGGCTGGTCAACATTATCAATTCAATTGCCCTTACTATCGATGGCGACGCCAATAGAAGACTATGGCCAGACGCTTGATACTGCAGCGGCTAGAATTGAAGCAGCTGTGCGTTATTTAAGGTCAAAAAAATTTTTAAATATTGTTGTCGTAGCACATAGCTTTGGTGCTGCAAACGCATTACATTATTTAACAGATGGTCAACGACCAAAGATAATTGCCTTGGTTGCAATCGGTTTGCAGGAATATGCCTTTTTAAAACCGACGATCGATACTCTGGCGTTAATAGAAAATGCGCGTATCCCACTGTTGGACATATATGGAGAAAGAGATTATCAGCGTGTCATAAAACAGGCACCAGATCGCAGGCTTGCTGCGAATAAAGGTAATAATGATAAATACAGTCAAATTGAAGTAGCGGGCGCTGATCATTATTTTCTAAAAATGGAGGATGCACTGGCAAAACGTATTCGCAGCTGGTTAAGCAAAGCAGCACCAGGCGTATCAATTATGGTTAATGAAAATTTCGATGGTAATGAGCAACAGGAAATAGAAGAAAAAACACCATGATGAATGACTAAATGGCTGGTAAAGTAATATTCTTATAAGTTAAGGATAGAGCGGGTAACAATTAATGACGGATTCTCAGGATATGATGACGGCGCCTGATGCGGATGCGAGGAAATGGGGAATGGCGTGCCATTTATCGGCGTTGTGTACTTTCATTATTCCTTTCGGGCAGATTATAGGACCACTCGTCGTATGATTAATCAAACGCAATGAAATACCATTCGTTGATGATCAAGGAAAGGAAGCAATCAATTTTCAACTTACATTATTAATTATGTTTGTTATTTCTGCCTTATTAGCATTGATTGTAATTGGTTTTTTTCTTATAGCTATTCTATTTGTATATATGCTAATAATGGTAATTGTCGCATCGATTAAGGCTAATGAAGGTGTAATGTATCGTTATCCTTATACAATCAGGTTTATTAAGTAGAAGGAGGCTTCACTATGAATGGGTTGGCATTCTTTATCCTTTGTCTTTCCGTGTTTTCATTCATACTCGTCATCAAGGCTGTAACAGTGGTCAGGCAGGGTTTTGAGTTTACGGTTGAACGATTTGGCGAATACACTCGCACACTTACACCCGGTTTACATATTATCGTACCTTTTTTTGATCGCATCGGTGCCAGGATGAATATGATGGAAACCGTTGTTGATGTCCCTTCACAGGAGGTCATCACCAAAGATAATGCGATGGTACAGGTTGATGGTGTTGTCTTCTTTCAAGTGTTGAACGCTGCGCAAGCCGCTTATGAAGTTAATAATCTAACCCTTGCAATTTTAAACTTAACTATGACGAATATTCGTACAGTC
The DNA here is from genome assembly GCA_039028675.1 of Pseudomonadota bacterium. GTDB lineage: Bacteria > Pseudomonadota > Gammaproteobacteria > Eutrophobiales > Eutrophobiaceae > JANQNX01. The sequence continues at coordinate 1,665 of JBCCHP010000136.1, forward strand.
ATGGGATCTATGGATCTGGACGAATTGTTATCACAGCGGGATACAATTAATGCACAGTTACTACATGTTGTTGACGAGGCTACCGGTCCCTGGGGTGTGAAAGTAACGCGTATCGAAATCAAGGATATTTCACCACCCCGTGATTTAGTCGATGCCATGGCCAGGCAAATGAAAGCAGAGCGTGACAAGCGTGCAGCGATACTCGAAGCGGATGGCGAAAAACAATCTGCTATTTTACAAGCTGATGGTGAGAAGCAAGCTGCTATTCTTGAAGCAGAAGGAAGAAAAGAAGCTGCTTATCGAGATGCTGAAGCAAGAGAAAGACTGGCAGAGGCTGAAGCAAAAGCTACCAAAGATGTGTCGCAAGCGATTTCTCAAGGTGATATACAGGCAGTAAATTATTTTGTCGCGAATAAGTATATAGAAGCATTAAAAGAAGTCGCTGCTTCTCCAAATCAAAAAGTAGTCTTGATGCCATTAGAAGCTAGTAATGTGATCGGTGCGTTGGCAGGTATTACAGAGTTGGCAAAAGAAACATTTGAAAAGAAATCACAAACTGATTAATTCTCAGGAGAAGGATAATTGGAACAGTTAGAGTTTTGGCATTGGCTTATTTTTGGTTTTGTCATGATCTGTATTGAGATGATATTACCTGCTGTCTATTTTCTCTGGACAGGTATTTCGGCAATTATAATTGGTCTGCTATTGCTCGCGATGCCATCAATACCCTTGCTGATTCAGGTGATTATATTTGGCGTATTATCTGTAATGTCAGTGGTCATGTATAAACGATATCAACTCGCAAACCCGCGCGAGAAAGCTCAACCTAATCTGAACAAAAGGGGGCAACAATATGTTGATAGACTCTTTACTCTGGATGAGCCTATTGTGAATGGCGTGGGTAAAATAAAAGTTGATGATTCAACCTGGAAGGTAACGGGTATTGATTTGCCAGCGGGCTCTAAAGTGAGAGTAGTGAGTGTTGAAGGCACGATCTTGCAAGTTGAAGAAGTGACAACGATGTTTAATTCAAATGAATAAAAAAGCCGGGCATTGCCCGGCTTCAATAATACTAATATGGAAGAGTTATTCTTTTTCCATACCTATCTCATAAAGCTCGATATTGGCCTCCTCGATATCGCCTGTAACAGCATCGATATCAACTTTCACTTCATAACCATGTACAGATTGAATATCAAATTCATAAGTTACTGATCCGTCAAACCCGACTTCCATTTCAGAAGCTACGATTTCACCAGGATGAACTTCCAGAGCAATCTTTTTAGCTTCGCCCTCACTGACTTTAGCTTTTTTCTTGAAATATGGATCGTTTGCAGATACCTCTTTTTCAATTTCAGTGATATAGCCTTCTTCAGCGTTACACTCAACGTTATATGTTGGGCCTACGTTAGATTCAATATCAAATTCGTAAATAGGATCATCACCTTCCATCTTCATTTCTACTTTGCGAGCATTGCCTGGAATAGTATCCAGTGCTGCGTCAAGACAAGTTTCAATACTGACAATATCCCAATCACGAATATCATCTAAATCAAAATTATCTCCATGACCATCTGCAAACGCGCTAGTGGAGGCGACCGCAAGAACTCCTGTAAATATTGTGCAATTTATTAGTTTCATATTTCTCTCCATATAAGTTTCAAAATTTTGTTAATTAAA
>JBCCHP010000137.1:0-3312 GCA_039028675.1 Pseudomonadota bacterium
CGTAGCGTCCGGGCGCCGCACCAGGCGGCGTGATTTCCAGGATCGAACAATCGTGTCTGACATCGCACCGACATCGCTGACCCCACAGGACAGCCTCGCCGCCATCATGGTCGCCGTCTCCGCCTCGGACGAAACCATCCGCACGGCCGAACTGATCAAGATCGAGGATATCGTGAACCACCTGCCTGTGTTTTCGGGCTACGATATCGACCGGCTGAAGCTCGTCAGTCAGACGGTCTTTGACCTGCTCGAGGAAGAGGACGGGCTGGATGCGCTTTTCGGTCTGATCCGCGACGCCTTGCCGGAACGGCTCTGGGAAACTGCTTATGCGCTGGCCTGCGATGTCGCTGCTGCAGACGGCACGCTGAACGAATCCGAGCTGCGCCTGCTGGAGGAGATCCGACACGAGTTGGCCCTGTAGGGAAAAGGGGGTCGCACGGGGATCACGCCTGATAAATGGACGGTAATGGGGGGGGCATTACTACCGTGCTGATTGACCATATGAAAAAGTCGTAAAACTCAAGTCAACCCAGGTTTCATCAACAGTTTCTCGTTCATTTTGAGGTATTCGACTAATACCGAGAAGGCCGAGGGTAATTGCAGCTGATACTACAGCCATGACACCTGATACATGAAAAAATTCATGTTCAGCAATAGCAAAACTACTATAGGCTAATACGATAGACATGATGAGATAGGCACTCATACTGGCACGAATGCGATAAAGCATTTCGCTTACCAATATCGCAATGACAGTACCGACTAATATGCCGCCAAAAAATACACGGAAAAACTCAAAAACTTCAAAGCCTATATCCGATATTCCAAAACTTTGACTCAGTATTAATCCAATCAGGATATTAAAGATAACGATTGCGGTTGCATCATTAAATAATGATTCTCCCTCGACGAGAGTAGTCAATCGCTGCGGCGCACCCAGTTCCTTAAACAAAGCGATAACTGCAACCGGATCAGTCGCGGAGATCAAAGCACCAAATAATAATGCATGTAAAATATTAAAATCCTTTATTAACCACATACCGACACCAATAATTAATGCCGATATTAATAATGCAGGTATTGCTAATACCAACACGGGTGCAATATCTTTTAACAGTAAGCGAGGGTCGAGATTTATTGCCGATTCAAATACCAAAGCCGGTAAAAATAGGAATAAGACCAGTTCTCTGGTCAATTGAAAATTTAACAATAATTCGAGGGGTGGATAGTGTCTGGCAAGAAAACCAAGAATTATGCCGAGTATGACGAGGAATACCGTAAAGGGAACAGGAATATTCCTGCAGACTGCAGCAGCAATCATCGCCACAGTTAATAATCCCATCACGACTAATATTATTTCTGATATTGGCATGACTATCCTCTTTGTTATAACTTTAAATCATGCCACATTGGAAACAAAGTCTATTCAGTCACATTTGACGATTTACCTGCCAACCATTCAAATATAACAACTAGCAGAAAACCCATTATCATCATGATTACGGCATAAGATACGTCATTGCTCCACTCTGTTGGTATATATGGCATTGAGTCTATTAACCTTTCTTTATTTCTTATCATTTCATATTGTCGCTGCTGAAAAGGCCATATCACGTAGAGCGAAGCAATTAATAACCCTGTAATAAACATCATCGTTTGTTGATAAAAATTTTTTAATAAAAAAGATAATAGTCGACTAAAAAATATTAAACCGATAATTACTCCAGTAATAAACGGTAATAAAATTGATAACTGAAAATGGCCGATTGCATTAAATATATATGCATACTTTTTCATCATTAATAAAATGAATGAACCTGAAATGCCTGGCAACATCATCGCTGATATCGCAAGGACTCCACAAAGAAATATAAACCAACTATCGTTCGGTGTAGATGCTGGTACCAATGTGACAACAAATGCGCCAAATGCTAAACCTGAAATTAAAAATATAATTTGCTTTAATATTATTAGAACATTAAAACGGCGCACTAAAAAAAGAATCGAACCAATAATTAGACCAAAAAACAAACTGTAGATAGCAACTGGATGCGTTTGAATTAATACAGGTAAGGGTATAATACGTGTAAAGAAAATGAGAGCGAGAACAATACCAATGCCTAGAGGAATCAAAAAAGAAAAATGGGGTTTAGTCAGTACTTCTTTAAAATCTAGCCCCACGCATGATTTTAACCAACTGGTATCAAATGATTTAATGGCATTAATTAAATCCTGATAGATACCAAGTATAAATGCCATTGTACCACCACTCACACCAGGCACGACGTCGACTGAACCTATACAAAAGCCCTTAGCAAGCAAACCGAAGTTTTTTCGCCACATTGTTAATCAGCGTGATAAGGTTTACTTAACTCATGTACAGCTTCAATAAAAGCACCTGCATGTTCCGGATCAATATCCGGTGTGATGCCATGACCAAGATTAAATACATGACCACTGCCATCACCAAAACTCTCAAGGATAGTAGCCACTTCTGCGCGAATCCGATCTGGTCTTGCTCGCAAAATAGCCGGGTCCATATTTCCCTGTAATGCGACTTTATTACCAATTGCATCTCTTACCAATCCAATATCCTGTGTCCAATCCAGACCGACAGCATCACAACCTGTATCAGCTATTTCATTTACCCATAGTCCTGCACCTTTACTGAATAAGATAACAGGGATATGTTCATTATCATGCTCTCTATCAAGTTCATTTAAAATTTGCTGCATATAAGCAAGCGAAAATTCCCGATAGGCTGAACCAGTTAATGTTCCGCCCCAGGTATCAAAGATCATAATTGCCTGCGCACCAGCATTAATCTGGGCATTCAGATAAGTTGCTACTGATTTTGCAACATGGTCTAGCAACAGGTGAATTGATTCCGGCTCGCAATATAACCATCGCTTTATTTTTGCAAATTCTTTTGATGATCTACCTTCCACCATATAAGTTGCAATCGTCCAGGGACTACCGGCAAAACCAATCAACGGCACTTGCCCATTTAATTCCTTGCGAATTAGTCGAACTGCATCCATGACATAAGCAAGCTCTTGCTCAGGATCCGGCATAGGAAGTTGCTTAATATCTGCAAGTGAATTTATAGGTTTATGAAAGACCGGACCAACTGACTCGATTAACTCCAGCTCCAGACCCATTGCATCAGGGATAGTTAATATATCCGAGAAAAGAATAGCAGCATCAAGTGGATAACGTTCCAATGGCTGTAGTGTTACCTCGCAGGCCAATTCAGGAGTTTGGCATAAGGTTATAAAATCACCCGCCTTTTCCCGTGTTGCTCGATATTCA
>JBCCHP010000138.1:0-3269 GCA_039028675.1 Pseudomonadota bacterium
CAACCGAGAGGTCCTCGACTCACAAAAGACAACAATGGCGGAAGACGAGGACAAGATCGACCCAGAGGTCCTCGATACACAAAAGACAACCTGGAATAATCACCATGATTGACATCAGCGAAGTAATCCGTCAACTGTTGCTCGAGTTGTAACTGCCATTCAGACATTCCATGCGAATGCAGACAATCAAACAAGGATTGAAATTGCATTAGTCAGGTTTAAACGCCAACACTGAAACAAAGTTTAAACATCGCAACCATTGCGTCACTGATTGAAAACCAATGGCCTCTAATCGAGAAAAATGGGTATCCAGATTTTCAGGTATTAATACTTTTTCCAATGCATCGCGTTTATTTGCAATCTCCATATCATCATAGCCATTCATCGCCTTCATATGATGATGCATCTCCTGCATTAATGAAGCCTCTTGGTCTGCAGCAAATGCGATCTTCTCCGAAATGATTAAGACACCACCCGGTAACATGCCTTCATAAATCCTCTTCAATAAATCATAGCGTTTTTCTAATGGTATAAATTGCAATGTGAAGTTCATCACTACGACGGAAGCATTACTAATCTGAAAATCAGTCACATCCGCCTGAATAAATTCAATATCAAATTGACTTTGGTGTAACTCAAGTGAACGATGACACGATGCGATCATCGCCTCGGAATTATCGATACCAATAATCTTACCATCCTGATGCGTTAATCCATTATCAAGTGCAAAGCTAACTGCTCCAATCGAACAACCCAGATCATAGATCGATGTACCATCAATAAAATATCGATCCGCAATTACACTGATCATCGCTAGCGTCATCGGGTAACCTGGCACAGAACGTTTGATCATGTCGGGGAAGACATCCACCACATGTTGATCAAACTCAAATGGTTTTACCGTAGATTGCAGGTTTTTATAAAGTGTGTCTTTCATTTCCTATTGATTCAAAATAAACCGTCAAAGATTCATTCCATCAAAACAAACTACATCTTCGCGCCGATATGCTTCTCATTACGCTCTTCAGCTAATTCCACCTGATGTTGCCGTTCACGAAAGCCTTCACGTTGCTCATCCGTCTTCTCATCGATGCAATGTGGGCACGACACGCCTTTTTGATAATGCGCCGACTGTATGTCTTCATCCGATATCGGGCGGCGACAAGCAAAGCATTGTTCGTAATTACCCTCCTCCAACTCATGATCCACTGATACTCTGCCATCAAACACAAAACACTCACCTTCCCAAAGGCTTTCTTCCTTACTGACCTCTTCCAGGTATTTCAATATACCGCCATCCAGTTGATACACTTCTGCAAAACCCTGATCCAACATATAGGCGCTGGCCTTTTCACAGCGAATACCGCCGGTACAAAACATAGCCACTTTTTTATGTTGATTCGGGTTGAGATTTTTTTTCACATAATCAGGAAATTCGCGAAAGTTTGTCGTATCAGGTGAAACGGCATGTTTGAATGTACCAATATCTACTTCATAAGTATTACGCGTATCGATTAGCACTACTTCTGGATCAGTAATTAGTCGATTCCAGTCCTTTGCTTCAACACGCTGCCCGCCGCCATGAATGGGACTCACACCGGGCTGCCCTAATGTCACGATTTCTTTTTTTAATTTGACCTTGGTACGTAAAAACGGCACGTCATCTGCATAGGATTCCTTATGATCAAGATCAACCAAACGCTCATCCGATTTGAGGAAAACCAGCAAAGCGTCAATGTCTTCTCGGCTTCCGGCAATCGTGCCATTAATACCCTCTTCGGCGAGCAGAATCGTGCCCTTAATCTCATGTTTTTCGCAAAACTGCAGATATAGTGGCTGTAGCGATTCAAAATCATCCAGGCGGACGAATTTATACAGCGCGGCAATGACAATTGGTTGTTCCATGATGAAAATGTATTTTAGCGATAAAGTTTTAAGGTGGCTTAATATAACCAAGAATGATCACTTTACAAAGCAGCAAACGTAACCTTAACTCAGTATATATTTGAAATTTATTAAATTTTTTAATCCATAATAATTCCATAATATGAAAACCAGGCAAGCATCTCACGAACGTCGAAACTACTATCGCATCCTAAATGTGCAACCCGATGCGCCGTTTGAGATTATCAAGAATAATTACCGCACCTTAATGCAAAAATTAAAACTGCATCCCGACCTGGGTGGTAATGTCGAACAGGCCTCTATCATCAATGAAGCCTATCAGGTATTAAGCAATACCGAGCGACGCGCCAGGTATGATGATGAGTTATTATCCGAGTATGGCATTGAAACCCTTTCGCAAGGGAATCTACACCAACCCGGTTTCGCAAACACAGTTACTCCCGCTTCAAAAGATGAGCATGGCAATCAACGTAATTATTATCGTTTGTTAAATGTGCAACCTGATGCACCGGCGCAAATCATTCGTAGCAGTTATCTCGCAATCAAAAAGAAATCCGACCATAAACACATCCAACTCTTGAATGAAGCTTATTCCATTATTGGTAACGCTGAGAAAAGAAAACTCTATGATCAACTGTTAAGTAACCATGACCATGGGCAAGCAGTTGAATATTTATTTACATCAACACGGGACAACCTGACAAATATCAATCAAGCTAAACAGAAAAAAACGCACGCTGCACCACTTCAAGGTAAATTAAATTCAGTCTATGGCAATACCACAAATGCTACCTATCGACCCATCATCATGCAGTATTGTCAGTTTTGTAAAACCCCACATAACCAAAGTCCTTGCGAAGACACAGCGCCATTATGCATGGAATGCAATAGTCCTTTGTTTCCGCCTTCCAGCGCCTTCATGGAACAAAACCGGAGAGATATAGTACGTCTCGCTCAACGCAATGGTGAATGTAATGCCTATCTGACCTGGCCAGGTGAAGTGCTGCGAGTCAGCATTGGTGATTTATCGCCTTTGGGAATGCAACTACATTCCTCGATCAGACTTGATGAACAACAAATCATAAAACTGGATGGTGAGGACTTTAAGGCAGTGGGACAAGTCACCCATAGTCGCAGTGAATTTGAAGGCGACGAATTTGTAAAACATGTTTGCGGCATAAAATTTCTCACCGTGAATTTTGAGAAATTAAAAGGACAATTCTTTTCAGCCAACGCCTAAATTAAATTTTCAACGTTCACACACTGACTCTACGTTTTTATTCAGATGCGGTTGTCATGCGATGCTCTCCTCAAAATTGAAGGCATATAATATCTGAATAAAAACGTAGAGTCAGTGTGTGAAC
>JBCCHP010000139.1:0-3269 GCA_039028675.1 Pseudomonadota bacterium
AATCTATTACAATTTAATTTACCTGACGGTTCACATCTAGATCAAAAAGATAAGAAACAATTTACTAAAAATTTATTTTCTGTTTTAGAATTCGATTAATTCAATCTTTCCAATATTGCATCGCCCAGATCAGCTGGAGAACGAACCGTTTTAACATTGGCATCTTCCAACGCCGAAAATTTGTCATCTGCAGTTCCCTTACCGCCAGAAATAATTGCGCCAGCATGTCCCATTCGTTTACCCGGCGGCGCTGTGACGCCAGCGATGTAACCTACAACTGGTTTAGTCACATTTTCTTTAATAAAAGAGGCAGCCTCTTCTTCAGCAGTACCACCTATTTCGCCCACCATAATGATTCCATGAGTGTCTGGATCATCCTGAAATAAGCCCAGACAATCGATAAAGTTCATGCCATGAATCGGATCGCCACCAATACCAACACAGGTACTTTGTCCCAAACCATTTTGAGTTGTCTGATGCACCGCTTCATAGGTTAAAGTGCCAGATCGGGAAACAATACCAATTTTCCCAGGCTGATGTATGCTGCCCGGCATAATGCCAATCTTGCATTGTCCCGGTGTGATTAAACCCGGGCAGTTTGGGCCAATTAATCGGGTGCCAGGTTTATTTTCCAGATAAGCCCTGACTTTCACCATATCAATAACTGGAATACCCTCAGTGATACAAACAATCACTTCAATACCTGCTTCAGCAGCTTCGCTAATCGCTTCAGCAGCGTAGGCGGCCGGAACCATTATCATACTGGCATTGGCAGCAGTTTCGTTAACAGCATCTTTTACTGTATCAAATACCGGCTTATCAAGATGGGTTTCGCCACTGCGTCCAGGCGTAACGCCGCCGACAATTTGAGTTCCATATTCAATAGCCTGTTCAGCATGAAAGGTGCCTTGCCGACCTGTAAATCCTTGCACAATGACTTTGGTATTTTTATCAATCAAGATAGCCATGATTATTTGCCTCCAACTGCTGCAACTGCTTTTTTTGCCGCATCAGTCAGGTCATCGGCTGCGGTAATCGTTAAACCACTTTCCGCCAATATTTTTTTGCCTTCATTTACATTGGTACCTTCCAGTCTGACTACAACCGGTACATTTACACCGACTTCCTTAACTGCCTGAATAATGCCCTCGGCAATTAAATCACAGCGCACGATACCACCAAAAATATTTACTAATATGGCTTCAACATTTTTATCAGAGACAATTAATTTGAATGCTTCGGAGACGCGATCAGCAGTGGCGCCGCCGCCAACGTCTAGAAAGTTTGCAGGCTCACCGCCGTGTAATTTTATAATATCCATGGTCGCCATTGCCAAGCCAGCACCATTCACCATACAGGCGATATTCCCCTCTAGCGTGACATAATTGAGGTCAAAACGTTTGGCAAGACTTTCCTTTTCATCTTCCTGAGTCGGGTCGCGCCATTCTTCTATATGGGGTTGTCGATACAATGCATTGTCATCTATTGCAATTTTTGCATCTAGCGCTTCAAGATCACCGTTACCATTAATTGTTAAAGGATTAATTTCAACCAGACTTAGATCTTTAGATATAAAAAGTTCATATAATCCTCGTAGTGTTGTGAGTAATTGTGAACGTTGTTTATTATCAAGACCGAGTGAAAATCCAATTCGTCGGCACTGGTGATCTTGCAATCCAATTACAGGATCGACGATTACTCTAATAATTTTGTCAGGCTGTGTTGCGGCCACCTCTTCAATATCCATACCTCCTTCTGTAGAGGCCATGATCGCAATTCTTCTACTGGCTCTGTCAACCACCATGCCAAGATACAATTCATTTTGAATTTCAGATACAACTGAAACAAGGACGCAATTAACCGGTTGTCCAGTTGGCGAGGATTGTTTGGTAACTAAATGACTACCTAACATGTTTCGAGCAACTGACTCTAATTCCTCGATACTTTTTACGATTTTGACACCACCTGCCTTACCGCGGCCACCTGCGTGAACCTGTGCCTTGATAACCCATTTGTCTACGCCAAGACCACTTGCGTAACGAATCGCATCTTTCGTTGACATTGCAGGTTTGCCCGGAGGGACATTAATACCATAATCTTCAAATAACTTTTTTGCTTGATACTCGTGTAAGTTCATGATTCAACCTTGAAAAAGATAAGTATTTTAAATAATGCGTTTTGCATTTATTGCACAATAACAATACATTGAGTGTAATGACAGTTTTATGACTTATAACATAGTTTAGCCAGCTACAATTCGCAATGTCATTCTGAAGGATAAATATGTCAGACCAAAACCAGCAAACTGCAGATTATCCAAGCCATATTCAAGATACAAAATATGGAACCAGCTGGACTGCACTTCAATATTTCAATATTTATCGAATTTTACTAGCTGGTATTTTTGTTATTTTGATTAACAGTGGTCAATTACCAAATCCGTTAGGTATTCTTGATGCCAAGCTTTTTTCATTAGTAAGCCATACTTATCTTCTGGTTTCGATGATTTTTGCAATTTTTATAAATTATCGATTGCCACGTCTGAATCTGCAAATTGCGATACATGCATTAATCGATATTGTCATGCTAAGTTTATTGATGTATTCAAGTAATGGCCTGAGTAGTGGTTTTGGCATGCTACTAGTGATTGCTGTAGCAGGAGGCAGCATCCTCAGAGCGGGGAAGATTTCTATTTTATTTGCGGCAATTGCGACCCTCGCGGTATTAGGGCATGAATTATATATTCAGTTTTTTGTTTTTTTTCGTAATGTTAATTATATTCACGCAGGAATTTTAGGTGCTACTTTTTTTATCGTAGCAATTATTTGTAACTTCTTATCGGCAAGAGTTAAGGCGTCGGAACAGCTTGCTGAAGAAAGAGCAAAACAGCTGGGGGATCTTTCTGAACTAAACGAATATATTGTTCAGCGTATGCAATCTGGAATTCTTGTATTAGATGATCAACTTAATGTTTTATTAATAAATGAATCAGCCAAACGTTTATTACTGATCACAACTACTGATGATAAAGAGATTAATTATGTCGTTATAAATATATTAAATTCCTATATTTCAGAATGGCTGGAAAATATGTTGGCATCCAGTTTTATTATTAAACCAGGAGAACAGTATCCGGAAATTTCTGCTTCATTTATAAAAGTAAAATATGGTGAAAGTTATCAAATTTTAATTTTTTTAGTAGATAGTTCAGACTTAAGACATCGAGCACAACAATTAAAACTTTCTTCATTAGGAAGGCTTGCTGCAAG
>JBCCHP010000140.1:0-3224 GCA_039028675.1 Pseudomonadota bacterium
ATCAACTGAAAGAAGTTGCATTTGCCGTTCAGCCCAGGGAGAGATAAATAAGGTAAACACGGTAACCAGTACACTAAAAACAATAGCGAAACGAAGTACAGTCTCGAGTTGAAAGCGGCGACTGATACCTGCTGCAAGCATCACCACTAACTCTCTATCATTGGCCATTCTAGTAAAGCTCAACAACATAGCAACGAGTATTGCTATTGGAAAAATTTTCGGTAGGGTTGCCAACATTTTGAATGCCAGCATTTGAAAAACCAGATCGCCGGGAATTGCACCCTCGGCAGCATCAGCCAGAAAACTTACAAATCGATTACTGGTAAACACCAATATTAATAAGCCCAATATCCAAATCAGCTTGGAGAAGAGCTCGCGGTAGATGTGGCGTGTAATGATCAAATCTATTGCAGTACTATCAAACTTTGATTACATCAAGATAAATGAATAAACTAGTATTTTTAAGCGATTCGCTCATTTTTTTACTGTTTTTCGCAAAAAAGTATTTAAACTATGTGCTTATCGTAGCGCGATACACCAAAATAACAAACTAAAAATCCTAGTAATGACTAATCTGGATTTATTCAAAATTCATAGTTGGAGTAAATATGGACTTTAATATAAAAAGTGGCGACCCGGAGAAACAACGTACAGCATGTGTCGTTGTAGGAATTTTTGAATCACGACGTCTATCGGCGCCAGCCAAGATAATTGATTCAATCAGTAAAAAATATCTATCAAATCTGATTCGCCGTGGCGATATGGATGGCAAAAAGGGACAGATGTTATTACTGCACAATGTTCCAGGCATGATTTCTGACAGGGTAATGCTGATTGGATGCGGCAAAGAAAGAGAAATAGATGATCGTAGTTATCGCACCATTATTGGGAATAGTGTTAGGGCATTAAACGATACCGGTTCATTAGACTGTGTTAATTATCTGACTGAATTAACCCTTAAAGGCAGGGATCACAATTGGAAAATCAGACAAGCAGTGATGACGGCTGAGCAAGTACTGTATGCATTTGATGAACTAAAAAGTAAGAAGAAAGAAACTCGTCGTCCTTTGAGAAAAATGACGTTTACGGTACCCACCAGACGCGAATTACCACAAGGCGAAACTGCTATGCGCGAAGGCTTGGCAATCGCAAATGGAATCAAACTGACGCGAGATTTGGCTAATCGCCCTGCTAATGTGTGTACGCCTGCTCATCTTGCTAAACAAGCAACTGACCTTGGTAAAAGTCATCGTTCCTTGACGGTCAATGTACTGGAAGAGAGTGATATGAAAAAATTGGGCATGGGATCACTATTATCAGTGTCTCAGGGCTCTAATGAACCTGCTAAATTAATTACGATTGAGTATAAAGGTACTAAAAAAAGCAGTAAGCCAGTTGTTCTGGTGGGTAAAGGTGTCACATTTGATACTGGTGGAATTTCGATTAAACCATCGCCGGCGATGGATGAAATGAAATATGACATGTGTGGTGCAGCATCTGTAATAGGTACATTAGCCGCTGTAGCGGAAATGAAACTTGCAGTAAATGTTGTTGGTGTAATTCCTGCAACTGAAAACATGCCAAGCGGTACGGCAACTAAACCCGGCGATATTTTTAAAAGTATGTCAGGTCAAACTATCGAGGTATTAAATACCGATGCAGAAGGTCGTTTAATACTATGTGATGCACTAACCTATAGTGAAAAATATAATCCAGAGGTTGTAATTGATATTGCAACATTGACTGGCGCTTGTGTTATTGCATTAGGAAAACATGCCACAGGCTTATTAAGCAATCATAACTCCTTGGCGAAAGATTTGATGAATGCGGGTGAAGAGGCTGGTGATAAGGCATGGCAACTCCCCTTATGGGATGAATATCAACAACAACTTAGCAGTAACTTTGCTGATATGGCAAATATCGGTGGCAGAGATGCCGGTACCATTACCGCTGCCTGTTTTCTATCGCGTTTTACTGAAAAATATCATTGGGCTCATCTGGATATCGCTGGCACAGCCTGGTTATCTGGGGGCAAAAAAGGCGCAACTGGCAGACCAGTACCTTTGTTAACTCAATATATTATGAATCAGATAAAATAGACTTTAGCGAATGCCTCGAGTTGATTTTTATATTTTAAAAAATGGAAATTCTGTCGAACAGTTTGCCTGTAGTATCACTAATAAGGCGTTAAAATCCGGTAAGCGTATTCATATTAATACTCAAAATGAGGCTGACACAGCGATGCTTGACGACTTATTGTGGACATTCAGAGATATCAGTTTTTTACCCCATGAAATTTACCAAGGCGAATTAACGTCAAGTACAGCGATTACTCTGGGGAATGGAAATCAATTTCCTGATGTTGCTCAAGTCATTGTTAATCTGACAGACAGCATTCCTGCACATATTGATCAGTATGAGCGTGTCATCGAGATAGTTGGCGGATCTGAGAATAGAAAAGACCTTGCCAGACAACGTTATCGAGATTACCGGAAAATGAAATTTGAAATACATGACCATCAAATCGAGCTGGCAGATTCATAAATGACAGACGATAAATTAAGTATGGATGAACGTAATAATCTGCTAAACAGAATTGATGAGCTTGAGACCCTACTGGCAAAAAAGAAGGCAGAAGTGGGTGATGCCACACCCAGAATTAAGGTCGGTACAGATGGTATTCCTGTGTTGTTTGATGAATTTGATTTCCATAGTGAATATGAAGTAGAGGCCGCAGCCATTAATACAGATCAAGCTACTATCGAAGATATAATTACCAAAATTGATGAAGATGTTAGCCAGGATCTGGATGAATTAATTGGCCTATTGAAAAATAGTATTATTGAAGAAGTGAAAAATCGCTTGCTAAAAGAGCTAAGTCACAACGATATCCCGCAAATTAACGAAAAATTTAAGCCGCATTCTTAATTAATCATTGCCGTCTAGCGGTAGCATGTGGAAAATACGCCTCCCTGTCAGTCATATCTAATATAAACGACAAATTAAATGGAAAAAACATATAGCCCGGAAGCAATAGAAAAAAGTTGCTACGAAAACTGGGAAAACAATAATTACTTTGCGCCAAGTAATAATGGCGCACCTTATTGCATCATGCTGCCCCCGCCTAATGTTACAGGTAGCTTGCATATGGGGCATGCGTTCCAGCAAACCTTAATGGATGTACTAATTCGTTATCACCGAATGAATGGTAACGACACTCTATG
>JBCCHP010000141.1:0-3214 GCA_039028675.1 Pseudomonadota bacterium
GCTTGATGCAGGGCGCCGCGCTGGCGAAGCGTCGCGCGCGCTGGCGTCCAGTGTGACCGAAAATCCGAAAGGTCTGGCCTGGCGCCTGGGCGCGTTCATGGCGCTGTTCGATGTGATCGCGATCCTTTTTTTCCCAATCGCCATAGCGCGTTGGCTCTGGCCCTTTGGGTCCGCCAATTTCTTTCTTTTTTGTTTTATTTGAATCTTTTTCGAGCTTTTCCTTAGCAGGATTGACATTCTTTTCTTTACTACTCACGAAAATAACCTTATTAATGAATTAGTTGCAACTTACTTCTCATAATTGCATATTTTGGACGAAAAAAGAATTAGTATCTTAAACATATTGTAAGTGTTTTAGTCAGGGAAATCATGATCATGGACAGTCACGTTTCGCCATACCTAAAGAGTTTGTCATTACCAGTCTGTCTGCCTGATTCAGTTAAATACCTCGTCATAACGACTCATTTTATGGCTTTAATTGTCCCTTGGATGACGTCAATCTCAACATTTGTATCAATAGCGCTAAACAGCCTTGTGCTAATGAGCGGAGTACATTTTTTTAAATACAATCGACATCAACGAGTTCTAGATTTAATTGAATCAATTCATCTTGATCATGAAAATAAATGTCGGGTAATTCTGCAAAATAGACAGGTCGAGGCGGCTCAACTCGGTCTGCATCATTATGTTCATTATTTAATAACGATTCTACATCTAAGATGGCGTGGAGCTGATTGGTTTTTTGTATTTACTAAAGATAATACGTCTGCTGAAACATTTCGCTATTTAAGAGTGAGACTATTACATCAAATCAATTCAGAGACAGTGTTATAGCGTAGATTTTATCCACCATGCCATTAGCAATTTAGTAATAGGCGCGATGCTAACCTGATCGATTGACCAGGGGAAATTCCTAGTTCGCATTCGTACAGCTGTTTTTTTTGCAATACGATTCAGTATGACAATATGTTTGAGTCTATTTTGATCAGATTTATCTAAAGCGATAAGATTTTTATCCATTTCTCCAATCAGCGCATCAATGAGTTTTGCAAATGACTCCTGATGTTCAGTATCAAATTGTTCCATTGAAAAAATCATATTTTTTTGAATGTAATCCGCTGGAATTAAACAGCATGCTTCCGTGACGTAAGTCTTGGATTGTAAGATAGCATGCAGATAATGATAGGTGCTTGCCATTTTACTCACTTGGTTAATGGAATCATCATTCCCGCAAAACTTTGCACACTGCTGCCATATGATCCCTGCCTGTTGATCAAAGATTCCTATAGCTGCCTGGAGTGATTCAGGTTGTTCTAATAATAATAAACGATCAGTTGCTTGAACAACTCGTTTAAGCTGTCTAACCAAATCATTATCGATAGTGATTTTTTGTTGAATATAGCGAGTAACAGGATGTCGTGGTTGTTGACTAGCCAGTCGATCCAGTTCCTCTAGCCACCATTGAAATTTTATTCTTGCAATACCGGGATCAGAGCACTCGACTAATATTGATGTTAACTCAATCAGATAAGCATGTAATGCAAGAATCTTTTGCTTGCAATCATCTTCTTCAAAGAGACAGGCGTAATAAAGATTACTACCTTCTGGCATTGCTTTTTGTAAACAGTATTCACTCGAACTTTCAGTTGAGCTTGGTGATTGCATCTATTATTTCTATAGGCGAATTGACATAGCCATCTGCCTGCCAGGATGCAGGGTCATTATCAGTTTCGATATATCCATAAAGCGCTGCCAATGTTTTTGTTCCCGCGCGTCGACCGGCTTCAATATCGCGTTCCGCATCGCCAATGTATATTACATCTTCCGGTTGAACGTGCATTTGTTTACAGGCATATAACAAGGGAGCAGGGTGGGGTTTTCGGTGTTCAGTGGTATCACCAGATACAATACAGGCAGCTCGTTTAGCCAGGCCCATTTCATTTACTAAGGGTGTTGTTAACCATTCATTTTTATTGGTCACGATTCCCCATTGTAATTTTCTCTCATTAATATGCTGTAAAACTTTTTCCATATCTGAAAATAAATTCGATTCATTTACAATATTGTCATGATAGTGTTGCAGAAATGCCTGCCTGACTTCTGCGAATCCTTTATCTTCTTCTTCAAGTCCAAAAGCCAGTTTTATCATGGCATTTCCGCCAAGTGATACCGTTGGTCGAATCGTACTGAAAGGCAAATCTTGCAAGCCATTATCCTGTCTAACCGCATTGAGCGAATTTGCGAGATCAGGTGCGGTATCGACTAAGGTACCATCAAGATCAAACAGTATGTGTCTATCCATACCCCATTAATCCAGAACGCTATCCATCAAATAATTCACATCAGGTTTTTCACTTAAATTACATTGATTTAAGAATGGATTATATTGCATGCCCTGTATGTCTTTAACGGTCAATCCTGTCGTATGACACCAAGCTGCAAGCTCTGCGGGTCTGATAAATTGTTGATAATCATGAGTACCCTTCGGCAACAGATTGAGAACATATTCCGCTGCTAGAATGGCAAACAGATAAGATTTTGGATGCCGATTGATTGTCGAGAAAATAACATGTCCCCCAGGTTTAATCATTTTAGCGCAAGCGCTGATGAGTGATTCTGGATTAGGCACATGTTCAAGTAATTCCATGCAAGTGATGAGATCGAATTGTGACTGGTGCTTTTGCGCAAATTCCTCTGCAGTTATGCATTGATAGTCGATAGACAAACCGTTTGTTGCTGCATGCTGATTAGCGCAATCAATATTTTTCTGACCTGCATCGATGCCCGTGACAATCGCATTTTTTGCTGCCATTGCTTCGGAAAGTATGCCGCCGCCGCAACCTATATCTAGCACAGATTTTGCTGGAATGTTGATACGGGATTCGATATAGGCAAGTCGAACCGGATTTATTTCATGCAAGGTTTTGAAATCGCCATCATTTTTCCACCATTCTTCAGCACGGCTGGAAAACTTATTAACCTCGGTTTCATTGATATTTGCGGACATGCTTTACATCTGTAGTCGGTTGAAATTATGTAAAATTTACTATGAAAAATAGATTTTACGGAAACCCTATAGTAATCTTCTTTACTATAAACAAAAGCAGATAATAATAAAGTTAAGGATTAAGAATGAAAAAAAATAGCTTGTCAAAATTTCGACTAATTTTTTCCGTATTATTTTTTGCTTTGTTAAGTGGCACAGCCACTTAAC
>JBCCHP010000142.1:0-3207 GCA_039028675.1 Pseudomonadota bacterium
ATGAACCTCTGGCTACGGCAATAGCTTCGGCGAAAAACCTGCAACCAGAGTCGAAGGTCTTGTATCTATCGCCGCAAGGAAAGCCGATTAAGCAGACTACATTGAAGGTAATGAGTCAGCAAAATGGATTGATATTGGTTTGTGGTCGCTATGAAGGCATTGATGAGCGAGTTATCACCGAATTGATTGATGAGGAATATTCAATTGGCGATTTTGTCATTAGTGGTGGTGAAATCGCCGCAATGGCAATAATTGATGGGATTAGTCGATTATTACCAGGGGTGTTAGGACACGAAAAGTCAGCGGAACAGGATTCATTTGTTGACGGATTGCTCGACTATCCGCATTATACGCGCCCTGAAACTATTGCTGAGTTGAGCGTACCTGTTGACTTAATGAATGGTAATCATGAAGTCATTCGAAAATGGCGCTTAAAACAGGCTTTAGGTAAAACCTGGCGGGTAAGACCAGATTTACTGGAAAAATTTGAATTAACGAATGAACAGCAATTACTGTTGGATGAATATATTGCTGAGAATAACTGATCGAAATGGGTAATTGGAGTATGGCCATGGCAAATATTATTGAACAACTTGAAGCTGAACAAATGAATCGTGAAATACCGGAGTTCAATCCCGGTGATACTGTGGTTGTACAAGTGAAGGTCAAAGAAGGTCAGCGTGAACGTTTACAGGCTTTTGAAGGTGTTGTGATCGCGGTAAAAAATCGAGGATTAAATTCTTCTTTTACAGTGCGAAAGATTTCCTATGGTGAGGGAGTTGAAAGAGTCTTTCAGACATATAGCCCTAGTGTTGCTGAAATAAAGGTAAAGCGTCGTGGTGACGTACGTCGCGCTAAACTATATTACATGCGTGACCGTCGTGGTAAGGCAGCGCGCATTAAAGAAAAAATCAAGACCACTAATTAACAACAAAGGCCGGTATAACCGGCCTTTTTTATTTCTGTTGTATCTATTCAGGTTTTTCTTTTATCCTTTCATCAATCAATGATTATGCATGATTTATGAGCAGGGAATTAAATAAAGATAATCAGAAAATTATCGATTGGTTTCTGGATACGCTCTGGATGGAACGTGGCTTGAGTAAAAACACAATGGAAGCCTACCGCACTGATTTGTCAAAATTTTCAAATTTTCTTGAACAACGAAAAAAGCAATTAATCAACACTGAGAATACGGATATCCTTGCCTATTTATCCAAAGGCGAACATGCATCTGTCAGAACTGTTGCCAGACGCTTGTCGAGCATTCGTCGTTTGTATGAGTTTTTAACGCGCGAAAATCGTATACGAGTGAACCCAGCAAGTAATATAGATGCGCCCAGGCTAGGGCGGGCCTTACCGAAATCATTAACAGAAGAAGAAGTCGAATTATTGTTGAATGCGCCTGATATAAGTGATCCATTAGGTGTTCGTGACAAGGCAATGCTCGAACTACTATACGCAACCGGATTACGTGTTTCAGAACTGGTTACACTCACCATTCAACAGTTGAATCTTCGTCAGGGCGTATTAAGAGTCACTGGCAAGGGTAATAAGGAAAGACTTGTGCCCTTAGGTGAGGAGGCTGGCGATTGGTTGGAAAAGTATATAAGTAGCGCTCGCAGCCAGATATTACAAAAGAAACTATGCGATGATTTATTTCCCAGTAAACGCGGTCGGGCAATGACGAGACAGACTTTCTGGTATGCAATAAAGCGATACGCAAAGCTTGCTGGAATTAGTAAGTCTTTATCGCCTCATATTTTGAGACATGCATTCGCAACACATCTCGTCAATCATGGAGCAGATCTACGCGTTGTGCAGATGTTGTTAGGCCATAGTGACATTTCAACAACGCAAATCTATACACATGTCGCGCGGGAACGGTTAAAGAGTATGCATGGCGAACATCATCCAAGAGGATGAAAATGATTAATCATTTTGAGGAATGACAGAATAAACTTCTTCCAGGGTTGTCATCCCATCAGCAACCTTTTGTGCGCCACCGATTTTTAATGTGCGCATACCATTGGTTTTTACCAAGGCTTTTAATTCATCCAGATTTGCATTCGCAGTAATTTTTTCCCGGATTGTTGTATCAGGTATCAGTATCTCGTAGATACCAGCACGTCCAAGATAACCAGTATGGCGACATTCATCGCACGTCTTCGGTTCGAAAATTGTTGCTGGCATTTTCAGTTTGTCAGGCCTGGCAAATTCTGCCCAAGCAGTTTTTGGGGTTGTGCAGGATGATTTACAGTGTGGGCAAAGTGTTCTTAATAATCGTTGAGCGATTATGCCGCGCAGTGTCGCATTTAATAAATAGGGAGGAACCCCTATATCCATTAAACGTGTGATAGCCGAAGGCGCATCATTAGTATGCAAACTGGACAGGACCAAATGACCCGTTAGGGCAGCTTGTATGGCAATATCTGCAGTTTCATTATCGCGTATCTCGCCAACCATGATGATATCAGGGTCTTGTCTCAATAACGTTCTGACTCCAGTTGCAAAGCCAACTCCAATTGTGGGTTGAACCTGCATCTGATTGTATTGAGGATCAACCATTTCGATTGGATCTTCGATTGTGCAAATATTTATTTCAGGGCGAGAAACCTGATTCAGAATTGAATATAGCGTTGTCGTTTTTCCTGAGCCGGTAGGACCAGTAATTAATACAATACCGCTGGTATTATCAAGAATCGTATCTAGTGATTGTTCATCATGCTTGGTAAAACCAAGTTGTTGATAGTTTTTAACCAGCATTTCAGGATCGAATATTCTTATTACCAACTTCTCACCAAATGTGGTTGGCATTGTCGATAATCGCATTTCAACTTCTTTTCCATTTGGCGCGATAGTCTTAACTCTGCCATCTTGAGGTCGACGACGATCCGTTACATCCATACGACCCAATGATTTAAAACGACTGGTAATTGCTGTTGTTAGTACCAATGGGAATTCATGTACGACATGTAATACTCCATCGATTCGAAAGCGCACACGGCCTTTTTCACGTCTGGGCTCAAGATGAATGTCACTGGCACGTTGCTCAAATGCAAACTGTAATAACCAGTCAACAATACTAACAATATGTTGATTGTTAGCATCCAATTCACCGACTTTTCCTACCTTAACCAGTTGTTCAAAATTTTGAATAAGCGCGATGGGCTCATCACTTTTTTGTTTGACTGCGCCGAGTATCGA
>JBCCHP010000143.1:0-3093 GCA_039028675.1 Pseudomonadota bacterium
AAATACTACAAAAATAAATTTCAGTTTTTTTCATCAACATAAATTATTACTTAATACTTTAATAACAAACTTATCGAGTAACAATAAAGCGCAATAAAAAACCCCCATAAGGGGGTTCAATCAAATTATATAATGCGTCTTATTTTTTTCGCATTTCCTGTTCCTGAAGATAACGTTTTGATTCAGTAATAGTTGGAACAGAGCTACCTAGTTTGACGGAACGCTTTAAGCCATACGTAGCAGGAATACCGCTTGCAGAACCTGTTCGAGAAAACGTATTTCGTAACATATATCATCCTCCCTTAATCAACCAGTAAACGAAAATTACTTCATGTGTAACTGATTTCGATTATAGACGATGAATAATGACAGGGAAGTGACATTTGATAATATTTTATATGCCGCAAAAAAATATCAAATAGTTAGTAAAATCTAGTAATAATATTGATTAGAATGATTAGCTAAATTGAATCTTGAATGAATTTACCGCCCCGGTATCACTTGGCCTTCGCTTGCTCGAAATTCGGGTCAAACTTAATTTTAACTAGTAAATTTTTGCCCTGAGCATCACGCATATTTGACACACCTTCAAATAAATTGAGGCGAGGTTGGTCAAGATCATATTGTAAGACTAAGGGATCAGCGACAAATCTCAGTAGCAGGCTATTTGGTTCTACAATCAATGTACGAATACCATTAACTTCATCTTTTTCTGATTGATAAATTCGAAATTCAATAAATCTTTTCATGCTTGGGATCAACATTTGTCGAACAAGTTTTTCTCCTTCGATTATCTGATCCCAATATTTAATAATAAATTGGTCAAATCCAGCATCGATGATTGCTTTTTCAGGTAAGGGTATTGTCGCCTGTTCTTTTTCTTCTGTCTGTTTACTGCTAAAGATAATCTGTAATTGATCCGATTGTTTTATCGCCGATTCTACATGTCCGGTTTCCTGATTTTCCAGACTGAAGTCAGGCATCACAACATCATCGCTATAATCAACATCTTTAATTGCAAATATGTTATTTGCCCTGTCTGTATAGGTGACTTTATCACTGACAATCACACCTGATTTATAGATTTCCATATGCGATTCCGTGTAAATCAGTTCCCCTGTATTAATATCAAATGCCTGACCTACTCTATTACGGGACTCAGTTTCTGCATTAACTGAGACACAGAAAAAAATAACAAAGGATAAGTGTATATATTTCATCATTGTTGTTGATTACCTAATAATAATCGATGACTGCTACCACCAGACTCATACACTGCTTTAAAAAGATAAATTGCAGTTGCGAGATTACCTGTAAAAATAAATGCAATAGTCCAGCCTAGGCTGATTAAATTGTTTTTTTCTCGAAACCAGACCCAGCTGGAAAAAAACAAAACACCGATATAAAAATCGATTAATGTAATCTGTCCCCATGGCATGCTAATCAACTTACTTCCTTCACTGGAAAGATCACCATGAGTAAAACCGTATATCAATGCAGCGAGCATTAGACAGATACCCATTACAGAAATAATTTTCAGTTTAATCATATAGTGATTATCTTTTCTCAAACAAGTAATGGCTTACCCACCATTGTTGGCCATTCTCAAAGCCAAATAATTCGGCACATGACATATAAAACATTCGCCAACGCATCCACCATTTCATCGCATTATCCTTTCCGTAAGTATCTGCAAGTATTGGCATAAGCTTGTCACGATTGTTATCCATATTACGCAACCAGGCATTCGATGTTTTTTCATAATGAGTGCCATCCCAGCGCCAACGACTCTTTAATGAAAGATCATCCTGAAAGAACAGTGGTAACTCATCAGAAGGCATGATCCCCCCTGAAAAAAAATAGCGGCTCATCCAATCTGTTTCATCACGAATGATAAATTCATAAGGTACTGCTCGATGAACAAATATGTGCTTAAAGAACTTGCCATTAGGATTCAGCAAACCAGCGATCATCTTGTAAAGTTTTTTGTAATTGCGCATATGTTCAAACATTTCAACAGACACGACACGATCGAATGTTTTATCAATCTGAAAATCATTCATATCCACGGTAATGACTTCCAGGTTGGCAATTTCTCTTTCACTTGCCTGTTGCAAAATATATTCACGCTGAGAATTTGAATTAGATACAGAGGTAATATTTGAGTTTGGATACTGACCGGCCATCCATAAACTTAATGAACCCCATCCACAACCAAGTTCAAGTATATCAAGTCCATCTTCCAGCATGGCATGCTCACAAGTAAGTCGCAGACTATCTTCTTCTGCCTGGTCGAGTTGCTCTACATTTTCTTGCCAATAACAACTACTGTATTTCATATGCTGACCCAATGTGTAGCGAAACAAATCCGTTGGCACCTCATAATGTTGTTCATTAGCTTTTTCCGGGACCGGTGCAATCGGCGCTACATTCATCATTGCAACAAATTCATTACTTATTTCAGCACCATTTTCACAATCTTGCGTGTTTAATTCTTTAAGTCGTTGTTGAACCAGATGCCTGATACTCTTCCGAAGTATCGGGTCCGGAATCATACCTCGTTCACTTAAATCAATTGCGTAATTCATTGCTGTCGTCATGTCATCACCTCATGCATGTCGTGGTGGAAGTGGAATGAAAATACTGGTTTCTTTCTGATACTGTCTGTACGCATCGCCTCGTGAACGTAGCGATTGACTTTCTGTATGTGGCACACCGGTAATTTTCAGTAGAAAAACCAGCATCAAAATCATGACTAACCATGCAAGCCACCAGATATTTGAACCGTAACCAATCAGAATATAAGCAAACCAATGTAACCATTCAAAAAAATAATTTGGATGTCTTGAGTATTTCCATAAACCGCGATCACAAACTTTGCCTTTATTTTCAGGTAACGCGCGAAAATCATATAACTGTTTATCAATCTGTGGATGTGTCTTGATTCTGACACATCCACACGTGATAGTTCAGGGGCGTAGCCAGGATTTCGCTCAGGGGAGGCGCCCCGAAAAGGGCCCCTGCGACAGCGCCAAAAGGGCCCTGATGGGTAAAAAGGTCCCTGCTTGTTACAGAATCGTGCCTTCAGCGAGG
>JBCCHP010000144.1:0-3093 GCA_039028675.1 Pseudomonadota bacterium
TAAAATTAATACTGTAAAAGAAAGCATCACTGATAGAGTTAAAATAATCGGGATACTTTTAGTAGTAGCATTAGCAACATTGATCTTACTTTCATTTCTTATACAAAAACAATTAATCGGATTTCTAGTCACTATTTCTCCTTTTTTGCAAAATATGGTTAAAGGGAAATTTGATCAGAAATTTAAATCTAATGATAGATTTGTAGAAATAAAAATTGTTAGTGATTCAGCTATGAAGTTAGAACATTATTTTGAGTCTGTAATCGATCAACTTAAATTACAATCCAATAATGTTATAAGTACTAGCCATGCATCAGCAGCTATAGCTAATGATGCTAAGCAGATTGCTTCTGAGCAAAGTAAATCTACCGAAAGTGTTGCTTCTGCAGTTGAGGAACTTACCTATTCATTTAAAGAGGTTGCTACCAATGCGAATAAGGCTGCTGTTGCGGCAAATAAAGCGAATGACTCAACCTCATTGGCAAGTGAAAAGATATTAGGAGCCTCGAAAAATACTGATCAATTAGCCAAAGATATTCTATCCATGCAATCAATCATGCAGAACATGCAAAAAGAAAGCGAGAATATCGAAAAAGTTCTCGATGTAATTCAGGATGTTGCCGAGCAAACAAATTTACTCGCACTAAATGCAGCCATTGAGGCAGCCAGAGCAGGCGAACAAGGGCGCGGTTTTGCCGTTGTTGCTGATGAAGTCAGATTATTAGCTCAACGAACAGCGAATTCAACAGAAGAGATTCATGCGATGATTGATCAATTGGTATCGATCAGTAAGAGTGCCAATATAACAGTTAAAAATCATAGTGAGTTTGCAACAAATTGCGTTACCCATGCCAATGAAGCATTGGATGCTATTCAACCTGTTGTTTCATCCGTTTTATCTATCTCCAGCCTGAATAATGGAATTGCAAATTCTGCAACGACTCAAGTGTTAGTCGTAGAAAATATTGCAGAGAGCGTTAATGAAATCAGTCATCATGCAGAAAAAGTTGAAGAAAATGTCATTTCAATTCAGCAATCCAGTATGGAACTGGAGAAAGTTAGTGAATCGTTGATCAATGTTGTTAAAGAGCTGAAATCAGATGACTGATTATTTTCGTTTAGGTATGTACAGATCCGTGATAGTTCCACTATAAGCCTCGGCAGCCATTGCAACAGTCTCTGATAATGTTGGATGTGGATGAATAGTGAGTCCTATATCCTCTGCATCCGAACCCATTTCTATCGCATGTGCACATTCTGCTATTAAGTCACCCGCATTAGGTCCGACAATGGCAGCACCGATGATTCTTTTGCTTTCTTTATCAAATAATAATTTTGTCATTCCTTCATCTCTGCCAATTGCCAGCGAGCGGCCACTTGCAGCCCATGGGAAGTTGCCTTTTTCATAATCAATACCCTCTGCTTTTGCTTGTGTCTCAGTTAAACCTACCCAGGCAATTTCCGGATCGGTATAGGCAACTGACGGTATCATTCGATTATCAAAAGCTGCATTTTCACCAGCAATTACCTCGGCTGCTAATTTTCCTTCATGTGTCGCTTTATGCGCTAACATCGGTTGTCCGGCTATATCACCGATAGCAAAAATATTCGCTATATTCGTACGTTGTTGTTCATCGACTGGAATAAAGCCTCTATCATCAACATCTATGCCTGCTGCCTCTGCACCAAGTTTTTTCCCATTGGGTTGTCTACCGACAGCAATTAGTATCTTGTCAAAACAATCCCTGGTTGGCGCTTGCTTACCATCAAATTCGACATGTAATCCGTCTTTTCTTGCATCAATATCAAGCACAGCTGTTGATAAATAAATATTTTCATATAATTTTGATATTCGTTTCTGTAGAGGACGGACGATATCTTTATCACAGCCCGCAACCAATACATCCATCATCTCTACAATGGTAATTTTGCTTCCTAAAGCAGCATAAACAGTCGCCATTTCAAGTCCGATAATTCCACCACCAATCACCAACAATCGATCTGGAATATCATCAAGTAATAATGCATCAGTTGAATCCATGACTCGAGGATCGTCTGGCATGCCGGGTAGTGATGTGGCCTGTGAGCCGGCAGCAATGATGGCATGTTCAAAGTTTAATTGAGTTAAATTATTATTCTTGGAGATATTTAATGTGTTTGGAGATAAAAATGTAGCATTACCATTAATAATAGTAATCCCACGTTGCTTAGCCATTGAGGCAAGGCCGTCAGTTAATTTTTTAATTACTGTTTCAGTCCATTTTCTGACTGAGCGTGCATCTGGTGATTTGGGTGAGCCTAAATCGATGCCGAACTCCTTCAATTCAGACACTTCAGCGATGACTTTCGCTACGTGCAATAATGCTTTGGAAGGGATACAACCTACATTTAGGCAAACACCACCCAATGTAGGGTAACGTTCGACGAGTATTGTTTTTTTTCCGAGATCAGCTGCGCGAAAGGCAGCAGTGTAGCCACCAGGACCTGCACCAATTACGATTACCTCAGCATCAATTTCGCTAGATGAAGCTGATAAAGATTCATTCTTGGTTTGATTATCATCATCTCCACTTGCAGATGACTCGTTCTCCTTAACGGTTAATATCAGATCATTTTGTTTGACCTTGTCGCCCACGCTGATATGTATTGCAGAAACAATGCCTGTCAATGGAGCAGGTATATCTAGTGTTGCTTTATCACTCTCTAGCGTGATCAGCGACTGTTCTTCAGTAATACGATCCCCGATGTTGACTAAAATCTCAATGACTTCAACTGAATCAAAGTCACCAATATCGGGGATTAAAACATCACGCTCATTTGCCATATTGAGATATTACAAAAAAAACCTCTCATTATCAGAAATTATTAAAGGATTGTTACAGAATGCCGATACGCATTCGAGAGCTGATTTAAACCAAATTCTGAGTTGTGCTGATAGCAAAAAAAATGAGAAGCATGCATAAAGTGAGGAAATATTTATGAAAATAATGGAAAAATTCAAAATCAAAACACAGGTAATCTGGATTAGTGTATTGATGGGTTTGATCCCAGCCATTGTTTTATCAGGAATAGTTGCTTATCTGGCAATTCAGA
>JBCCHP010000145.1:0-3029 GCA_039028675.1 Pseudomonadota bacterium
CCGACTTTGCATATATAGCCAGCATATCGTCAACAAACTGGTGGTAAGTCAACACCGAAGCTAACTTTGCATTATTTAGAGCAGTATTAAACCAATTATCATAATCATCGGTCTGCCAATTTATTTTAGCCTGCTCGTATTCGCTTTTCATCGCATTAAAGATCACTGCTTTTTCACTTTCCATAACAACTACAGGTAGTTCTGATTGAAACAATTTTTCTAAGCGATGTTTGTATTTGAAAACCAACTCTATGAATAATTTTTGCGTATCTCTCTGTTCCTCAAATTGATCGATTAAATGCATGTCTCCTTTTTTATCTAGCCATTTTCGTACGCCAATTATGGCAATTGTTTCTGCGAATGATTCGTTAAATACTGTATCGTTATTTATATAAAGTAGTTGGTGAGTGAGTTCGTGAAAGATGACTTTGGCGAGTTCGATATCTGACCAGTTCAGCATTGTGTTTAACACCGGATCAGCAAACCAGCCTAGAGTCGAATAAGCAACAACGCCGCCCATGTAGACATCCAGCCCTTCTTGACGCAATTTAACCATTTCTTTTTTTGCATCTGCTTCAGCAAAATACCCTTTGTAACTCAAACATCCGACCACCAGGTAGCACCAGTTTTTTGGCTTGAGTGAGAATCGAGGAGTAGCATAAATCGTCCAGACAACAAAACGCCTTTCTAAATCGGCATAACTTAGATAACTGTTATTATCTGGAAGCCCAAGTTCAATGACGGAAAATTCACGAATAGCTTTTACAAAATTTAATCGTTGTTTTAATTCTTCTTTTTGTTCGGGATCAGTTAACAGATTATTGATGGACTTTTGTTTCATCCAAATTTCAGTTTGTCCGGCAATAGATTGCGAATAATAGGTTAAACTTGAACAACCTGTTGTACTCAGGATAAATGCTATAACAGTAAGTAAAAAGCGTATTGAAGTTAATGACCTATTCAAACGAGCCATAAGCTGAGAGTTAAAGAAATAATTGTTATGTATCATACATTGATCAATATAGAAGAATTAGCTGCATACCGGGACAAAGCCTATATGATAGTTGATTGTCGTTATGATTTAGCTGATCAATCAGTGGGTAAACAGAACTACAACCTATCACATATTCCTGGCGCTATTTACCTGGATTTAATGGAAGATTTAAGTGGTCCACCTATTACGAATAAAGGCCGACATCCATTGCCGACAGATGAAGCAATGAATCAGCTGTTTGCAAACATCGGTATTACATCTGATATGCAAGTTTTCGTCTATGATGATCAAGCAGGTGCATTTGCTGCTCGTTTATGGTGGATGCTTAAACATATGCAGCATGAATGCGTTGCTGTAGTGGATGGTGGCTGGCAAGCCTGGAAAAATGCCGGACATCCGACAACCAATGAAGTTGTAACAACTACCAGTAGTGATTTTCAAACTAGCGCAAATCAAGGCGATGTTGTGCTTATCGATGATCTCGAAACTGTATCGTGTCTGATTGATTCCAGAGATCCAGCCCGATATCGCGGTGAGTTGGAACCTATCGATCCCATCGCCGGCCATATCCCTGGAGCAAAGAATCGTTTTTGGCAAGTCAATTTGACTGAACAAGGCGTATTTAAGGATCGTGAAACGTTATATTTGGAATGGCAAGAATTGCTAGGTTCGAGTAATGCTGATGATGCAGTCGTCTACTGTGGTTCAGGCGTAACCGCTTGTCATAATCTACTTTCCGCCAGTCATGCCGGTCTACCAATGCCCAGACTATATGCTGGGTCATGGAGCGAATGGAGCCGTGCACCAGGCAAATCAATTGCTAGCGGAGATTAATAATAGCAAACGATGATGCTATTCAGGTCTATTGTTTGATATTCTTAACTTTTATAATAATTAGGCTATAACGCTTATAGCACAAAGTTCATGTATAGAATCACTTCGTTTACCACTATTTTACTATATATTTCAATTGCTTATGCTGGTGATACCGGTTTCGAGCAAGAAGTTATACCAGCGCTGCCGGAGGCAGTACCAGTCGAAGAATTAATGGATGGCATCGAATCCCCCATTGCCGATGATCAAGATAATGATACCAGCGAGACAATTATTTTCGATGCGTCATCAGACATCGAAGTAGAGGAATCTGGTCCCTTGTTAAAGGATGTGTTCCTGGTGTTAGACAACTCTGGAAGCATGAAAAAAAATGATCCGGGTTTTTTGGTGAGTGAGGCAGTTAAGGAATTTATCAGTCAGCAAGATGGTAACACGCGTGTCGGAATTATCATTTTCGATCAATCTGTCAAATTACCAGTGGCTTTAACCGAAGCAACATTTGCCAATCGCATCACCATTTTGGATAGCTTAAATGAAATTAATTATAAGGGCCTGTTTACTGATAGTCCCGCAGGCGTAGAACGCGCAATCTATGAGTTAAAAAATACAGGTAGAGAGGATGCGGAAAAGTCGATCATTTTCATGACTGATGGGATTGTTGATACTGGCGACGCGGAAAAAGATATCGAAAAGGCGAAATGGTTACGTGAAGATCTGGCTCCCGATGCAGCAGATAATGAAATTAAAATATTTGGGATCGCATTTACAGAAGCGGCTGACTTTCAGTTAATACAATCAATTGCACAAAAAACAGATGGCGAATATTTTCGTGCATTACAGGCTGAAGATTTAACAGATGTATTTACACGGATCGATCAAATTATAAATGAACCACCGGAACCTGATGTTCAACCAACCACGATTGTGCAACAGATCATTGCTCCAGAGCCGGTAGACCCTGTTGTTCAGGCGCCACCTCCGCAACCAGTCATCATAGAAGTCCCCAGCCAGGCAATGGGTGAAGAGGAACGCATTCGTTCAATCATCATGATCGCAGCTGCAATAATTTTAAGTATTACCTTATTGGCAATCTTGTTTTTATTGATACGTCGCAATAAAGAATTGAAGCAGGGACAGGAAGTCACTGCACAGGAAGCGTTCATAAATGATATTTCCAGTAAAACCGATCAGCCTACTCATC
>JBCCHP010000146.1:0-3022 GCA_039028675.1 Pseudomonadota bacterium
AGCCATTTTTATATAGTAATTCATTACCCGGAGAACCGATCAATCTTAGTTATGAACGACTATTTGGTAAATTGATTGCTACTCAGGATAATATTGCCACTATCATAGCAGGCAAAAAAAACCGAACGATTAAAACTGTGATACAACGAATGGAGACAGCAGTTTTTCTACCAATTTAAAACTTATGGATTTACTACAGATCATCATACTGGCGATTGTCCAGGGAATAACTGAATTCTTACCTGTTTCCAGTTCAGCTCATTTGATTCTGGTGCCTTTACTTACGGATTGGCAGGATCAAGGTTTAGCAATCGATGTCGCTGCGCACTTAGGTAGTCTGGTAGCAGTGATACATTATTTTAGAGTGGATCTTTGGCGCTTGATTCAAGCTGGTATGACCTCCATCAAAATGCGTTCGCTCGATGATTATCAGGCACAATTATTCTGGTTAATTTGTTTAGCAAGTTTTCCTGTATTAACAGTAGGGCTACTAGGGCATGACATTATATCAAGTCATCTAAGACATCCATTAATCATAGCAGTCGCCACAATCATTTTTGCGCTTGTTTTATGGTATGCAGATAAGTTCGGCAAACGAGTGAATACCATTACGCAACTCTCTTTCAAAACGGCAATGTTAATTGGTATGGCACAAATACTGGCACTAATTCCTGGAACATCACGCTCTGGCATTACCATGACTGCAGCACTAATGTTGGGTTTCGATAGGCAAGCAGCTGCGAGATTTTCTTTTTACCTTGCGATACCTGTTATTCTTTGTGCAGCTGCTTATGAATGTTTATCACTATTTAAATCTGATAGTGTAATTGAACCTGTTAACTTTCTCTTAACAGCAGGCTTATCAGCGATCACTGCCTGGATATCAATTCATTTCTTCCTTCGGTTTATAGACAGGGTAGGAATGTTGCCGTTTGTGATCTATCGCATCCTGCTAGGCACACTATTAATTGCTATGTTTATATAGCGTTGATTACCTTTTTTATATTATCAATTCTTGCTTTATTTATTGCTTCGCCTAACGCCTTTCCCTTGAGTTCTTTATCTATCGAATCAGCATTGACCTCATTCGCAACAGCAAGGCACTGTTTAAATATACTGGCTTGCTGATATTCATCTTCCTCCATACCTGCTCGCCCACGCGCATCTGCTTCACAGGCTAGTAGAAAATCTTCAAAGCGTTCTGGTCTACGAAAGGCATCCAGTTGTTCCAGTTTTTTTAAAATCGTATCTGCTTTCATATCCCGTATACGATGACAATCCAAATGATATTTAGATACCAGACATGCCAGCTCTCGATACTTATTTGGTATCTTTAGGCGATCACATAAATTGTTAATTATCATCACGCCGCGACCCTCATGACCATGATGACTGGGCCAGTTTGATTCAGGCGTAGTACCCTTTCCCAGATCGTGCATCAAAGCTGCAAAACGAACTACCGTATTATCCGATAATCGGGTCGCTTGATTTAATACCATAATAGTATGCAGACCAGAATCTATTTCAGGATGGTGTTGTTCTGGTTGAGGAATACCGAATAATTTTTCCAACTCCGGAAATATAACTTTCAGGGCATTACAGGCTCTTAATACCAATATAAATCTTGCTGGATACTTTCCTTGCAATGCCTTTTCAGTTTCAATCCAGACCCTTTCTGCTGTCAATTCCTGTAATTCATCAGAGTCCGATATCTGTTTCATGAGTTGCATAGTTTCAGGTGCAACCTTAAAACCGAAACGGGAAGCAAATCTCGCTACCCTCATTACTCTTAGCGGATCTTCAATAAATGCGGCGGATACATGACGTAAATAACCCCGCTTAATATCTTCTTTGCCGTTATGAGGATCAATTAATTCACCGCTTGCATCCTCTGCTATTGCATTAATTGTGAGATCGCGACGCTGCAGATCATCTTCCAACGTAACCTCAGGAGAGGTATAGAATTGAAAACCTGTATAACCCTTTCCAGATTTCCGTTCGGTTCTGGCAAGCGCGTATTCTTCTTTCGTTTCGGGATGCAAAAATACAGGGAAATCCTTGCCCACCGGCTTATAGCCTAGCGCTAACATTTCATCTGGGGATGCACCGACTACCATCCAGTCTTTTTCAGTGACAGGAAGTCCTAATAATTTATCTCTAACTGCACCACCAACCAGATAGGTTTTCATTAATCTATTATTCAGTAAAAAAAATGCATGTTGCCAGCGAAAGTTGGCAACAACAAGCATATAGAATCAATTAATCGCGTCTAGCGATACTGCGAAAATCGGTATAGCGGCTGCGATAACTTTGTTTGTTTAAGTAGGCAGGGACAATACTTTCAATAGATTTAGGTTCAATATCAAAATCCAGCAAGTGATTGACATCGCTAACACTGTCAAGTTTTGCAGAGAGGTAGTTATCTGTCGAAAAAGGTTTACCGGGTACAAAATCAAATACTGCCGCTTGAATTCTTGCAATCAGATCGTTGAGAGGAATCACCTTTCGTTTTAGTTTTAATACATGTGCGGTGTATTCGACTAATTGCTTTAATGTATATATATTAGGACCACAAATCTGATATCGCTGGTCATAGCTTTCTGGCTTATTGACGGATATTGCCATGATCTCAACTACATCGAGTACATAAACCGGCGCAAAGCGGCTGTTATAACATGCCAATGGGAAGACTAAAGGTGTAACACTTAGCAGTTTGGCAAAACGATTAAAAAAACTGTCATCAGGCCCAAAGATGACGGATGGGCGAAAACTAGTGACATGTATGTCTGCAGTTTTATTATGTAATACATTTTCAGCTTGACCTTTACTGCGTAAATAATGACTCGTGCCATTTTTTTCGTCGGCATTTAATGCACTCATTTGCAATATGCGTTTAATATTATTTTCTTTGCAGGCATGCAATATATTTTCAGCAACCTGTACATGCGCTTTTTGAAAACCCTTACCACTATTACCACGTTCATCAAGAAACTTTAAATACACAACTTGCCGATTGTAATGC
>JBCCHP010000147.1:0-2990 GCA_039028675.1 Pseudomonadota bacterium
AAGTTTAATAAAAAAATTACATACTCTTTACTTTGTCATTTATATGAACTGCGCCCGCAGTTTCCATGACCAAAGCATAACTAACCTTATTAAAGGTTCTGAATACCATTGCAACACCAACATACTCTTCTGGTAACTGTATGGATTCTTCTTTTGCTTCTTTATTTGATATGTATGGCACAGCCTCATCAAAAGCCGCAATTTTTTCTTTTAAGCCCAGAACAATCTTTTCTGGAAGCGTACCATTTTCTACAATTTCTTGGCGTGCCGCCGCTTTTGCTTCAGGCGAACTAGAAAAATTTGGTCCGATTTTGTCTTTAACAATTTGACCGCTTTGATAAATACCAAGAACATTACCCGGCTCGATGCCTTGCTCATCACCTAGATTTAAAACAATTATTTGATACTGACCAATTTGAGAAACGCCATCAACGACAGATAATATTTGTCCATCAACCTCTCTTATTGTCGGTCTCGGTATAAATTCTGAACTTACATCTGTATTGGATTGTGGTAGTAACCGATCACCGTTTAATACTTCTCGATCTACACTGGTAACGATTGCAGATGCCGGATCCCCTCTTTCTTCAATGACAGCGTCACCTACATATATCGCTTCATACCCTAATACTTCATTATCATCGCTGTTTGGGTTTATGTAGGGTTCGCCCATTCGATATATCGAGTATTTATTTGTACCTTCGTCCAGTTCACCACGTATATAAATTGTATTGCCTGTTGCTGATATCAGATGTTGATCATAACTGGAGACAACATAGGGCCAATATTGCATTTCGTTCTCATCAAGCACTAGCGGTCTTTCCAGAAATTGTTGAATAGCATCAACCGGGATTGTATTAATTGCCTCCTCGTTATCTGAATAGCGAATTTCTGGTGACAATTTTACATTCCTACCATTCGCCACACTGCTGCGATTGACATTTAATACCGGCACCCCATCCTGATAACTTAGCGAGATGATGTCGCCCGGATAGATTAGGTGAGGATTAGCAATCTGTGGATTGACATTCCAAATTTCCGGCCAGCGCCAGGGCTCTTCCAGAAAACGAGCCGATATATCCCAAAGCGTATCACCCTTGACCACGGTATAATTATCAGGATGATCCGGATTTATCTTAATATCATCGGCATTGGCATAGACTGCCATGGCTAATAATACAAATGAAATCAGAATTTTATTCAACATGTCCGATACCTTACATGATTTCCTTCAAGTAGATTAGCAAAAAGTCTAGCAAAATGTTAGTAGTTGAACTAGATTGATCCTCAATTACTGCAACTTATTGATTTTTAAGTATACTAAACAGTTAATAACAGACATAACAGGTATGAATTTTCGTGGCAATTCTTGAAGTTTTACATTTTCCGGATGAGCGCCTGCGGAATAAGGCCTTAGCCGTAAGTGAAATAGATGACGAAATTAAGCTCCTCGCTGGCAACATGCTTGAAACCATGTATGCGGAAGGCGGGATTGGTCTCGCTGCGACTCAAGTGAATGTCGCCAAACGGGTAGTCGTCATCGATCTTTCAGAAGATAAAAATGAGCCTCTTATTCTGGTTAACCCGGTTGTGGTAGAGAAAGACGGCATCGAAAGTATGCGTGAAGGATGCCTATCCGTTCCTGATTATTTTGATATCGTTGAGCGTGCAGAGCACATTAAATATCAATATAAGACATTGGATAATGAAACCATCGAAGCAGAAACCGGTGGACTCCTGGCGGTTTGCATTCAACATGAAATCGACCATCTCAATGGCAAATTGTTTATTGATTATCTGTCACCCTTAAAACGACAGCGTCTGAAAAAGAAGCTTGAAAAACAGGAAAAACTGCAACAAAACGTCTAGTGACAACTCCACGCTTACGTCTTGCCTTTGCCGGTACGCCAGAGATAGCCGCCCGGATTCTAGAATCTATTCTGACAAGAAATGAACACGATTTGTCATTTGTTTTAACTCAGCCAGACCGACCTGCAGGACGAGGCAGGAATTTAAAAAAAGGAGCAGTGAAATTATTTGCTGAAGCTAATGGATTAACAGTATTACAACCCGAAACAGCCAAAGATATTGATACTGGATTATTGACTGAAATCGACTTGCTGATCGTAGTGGCTTATGGTTTGTTGTTAACCAGATCAGTGCTCGATGCGCCTCAACATGGTTGTATCAATATACATGCTTCATTACTACCAAGATGGCGTGGTGCTGCACCTATACAACGTGCAATCGAAGCTGGCGATGAAGAAAGCGGCATAAGTATTATGCAAATGGATGAGGGACTGGATACTGGACCAATAATATTTGAAAAGTCTTGTGCAATTGCTCCAGATGAAACTGCAAATTCGTTGCATGATAAATTGCTCGTACTTATTTGTAATCACATTCATGACATCTTAAATAGATTTGTAACAGGACAAATTAACACGCGAACACAAAATGAGAAGTTAGCAACATATGCTGCAAAAATCAGTAAAGCCGATGCGGAACTGGATTGGACATTACCCGCAGAGGAATTAGAAAAAAAGATTCGTGCTTTTACTCCTTTTCCGATAGCACATACCGAACTCAATGGTATAAAAATGCGAGTCTGGTCTGCTACGGTTAAGCCAGGTGACTCCGGACAACCAGGTTCTATTTCTCCGTCCAGTCAATCAAGTATTGATGTTCATACTAGCAATGGCATTATCTCTATCAACAAATTACAAATTCCAGGAAAAAAACCGGTCAGTGCCAAGGATTTTTTAAATGGCTATCCTCAATTTTTAAAAACTGCCGTAAGCGGTCGTTAATTGTGTCAAATAGATTATTAGCTGTATTGTTGGTTCAACGTGTTGTTGAAGCTGATAGTAAATTATCTCCTGAATTATTTGATGACAATCGAATAAATCAAAATGATAAACCTTTTATACAGGAGGTTTGCTATGGCACGATACGTTGGTATGGCTATTTGGAGAAGCTACTTGAACACT
>JBCCHP010000148.1:0-2973 GCA_039028675.1 Pseudomonadota bacterium
CTGTTAAGGCTAGCTGTATTTCTTGATTAGAAATATGATCAATATTTAAGCCCTGAAATGAGTAAATAACATTACCCGTTCGCGATATGCCGTTTAATATTTTCGAAAAATCTGATTCTGAATTACAAACGGTTAAATCAATTGGTAAAGCCAATACATCTCGTAATGCAGCAGGGCGTTGTGCGCGTTCCTTATAAATCTCATGAGTGAAATTTCGATATGCCGGCGTAATCGTGAAATTATCAATTTGCTCAGCACTACAGGGTTCATAACCCATCTTGCGATAACCATCATCCTGCGGTAGTAAATGCACAGGCTCATTATCTTCACTGATATCGGAATATTGAATCGGTTCTTCTGTAAGTTGAGTAAATTCTCTCACCGCCGTTACACCAAAACTGTGACCGGCACCCTCCGCTCGTTCCTTAAATAAACCTAAATTCGGGATATCTTTTTCCGTTTGTATCATCATCGCTTTGCGATGCCATTCTGTTGTATTGATTGCGATATCTTTAAAACGCGCTCCTCCAACCGGCGAGTGAATATTGGGAAATATTCGTTTAAGTAGGGGATCTTCTGTATCAATAAAATTCGCTTCAAAAAATTCACCACCGATATAACTTTCAGCCGTACATAAGCCAAACTTGCCCATGGTTTTCATTAATGCTTTTTCAACTGCTTTTTGATAATTATTAAGCGCCTTTTGAATCCCCTCTTTTTCCTGAAACAATTCCTGCGCCCGATAATAAACTGATAGAGGACATACGGCTGCAGCCCCAAAACCAATAATACAGGCAATATCATGCGTACTAACTGCCTGACCTGTTTCATAAATTAAACTCGAATTAAAACGCAAGCCTTGTTTAATTAGGCGTTGATTGACTGCAGAGGAGACCAGAATAGCCGGCAGTGCAGCTTGATTCGCAGCAATATTTCTATCGCTTAGTACGATAGCATCACATCCCTTTTCAGCTAGTTCCTCAGCTTGATCACAGACACGCTCCAGCGCATCGAGTAAATTAATTTCATTCGCAGCTGCAGCATCGAATTGTGGCTCATAAAGCGTATTAATCGTTTCAACCGTCAACCTGTCCTGTTCTTGAATCTGTGATAATTGTTGCGGTTGCAATATGGGAGAAGGAATAACTAACTGACAAGTACTACCATCGCTAAAATTTGGCTTTCGGCCTAACGCCACACGTAAAGTCATTCCATCAGCTTCACGAATACTGTCCAGTGGCGGATTTGTCACTTGTGCAAAACGTTGACTGAAATAACGTGACATTCCGCCTTCAGCATTACTTAATGCATTCGGTGTTAAACCGTATCCCATTGCCGAAATCTTTTCGGCGCCATTTAATAACATCGGATCCAGCATAAATTTGAAACTTTCCTGATTCAAACCATACGCAACATGTCTTGCAGCTTGTTGCATTGGATTCTCAAGGTGAACATCGGTAATGGATATTGCAGGTAATTCTTCGAGCTTGATACGCGCCGCATTTAATAATTCACCGTAATCTTTTTCAGCAGCCAAACGTTCAAGCACGTCGTCAGTATATTCAATAGATTTTCTATCATGATCAAAAACAATCATGCCACCTGCTTCGATACGTCCGCGTTTGATTACAGAATCTGGCGGGAAATTTAGTTGGCCAGCTTCACTCATGACAGCAAGATAATCTTTAGTTTCGACACTACGTAACGGACGTAATCCTAAACGATCTAGGCGTGCACCAACTTTTTTGCCATTACCAAAAATAATAGCCGCAGGCCCATCATTTTTTTCCTCGTATAGGCTTAGGTATTCAAGCATATCGCGCACATGCGGACTTAAACGGGAATCGTTTTCCCAGGCAGGAGGCATCATTGCCAGCACTGCCGTATCAATAGCTAAATCATCTTCAATGATTCGTCTGGCAAGCGTTTGATCCAGTCGACCTGAATCAGATTGACCGTTTGGAAAAACTACACGTTTACCATTTGATCGTGCGATTGCATCCTCGCTTAAACGATTCTTTCTGTCTGTATTTAATTCTCCGTTATGCGCCATACGCCGAAAAGGTTGTGCAAACATGGTCTTGGGGGCAGTATTAGTTGAAAAACGGGTATGAAAAAATAAAGTATGTATTTGATGTCTAGCGTCATTAAGATCTTCAAAATAAGGCACGACTTCCCAGCTATTTAAACGGCCTTTATATACCTGAGTACGTGAACTCATAGATAAGGGATAAAAACCTTGTAAATTGGGTTCCTTAAATGCTGCATACTCTATTTCATGTAGAGCGCTATGCAGGATGTCATCGAATAGCTTTTGTTCGTTTATGTTATCAGGTCGTGCAAATACGATTTGTTGAATAGGTAATTGTTTAGCCGCACTCTTTTTATTAAGTACGTCTGGATTGACAGGCACCTTGCGCCATAAAAGTATTGGTAACTTATACTTTTTACAAACACCATGAATAACTGCTTCTGCTTCTGTATGTTGATTTGGATCACGTGGATAGAAAAAATTAGCGACGCCAAATTCGCCGGGATTTAACTGTTCGTTACCGGTCAGATGCCGATAAAAACTTAGTGATAAATCAATATTGACACCGGCACCATCACCGATACCTTCCGCATTAAAGCCGCCTCGATGCGGAATTTTACAAAGTGCCTGATGCACGTGCTGCAGTAGCTCATGGGTTTGTGTACTGTGTTTATTTGTAATAAACCCAACGCCGCAGCTCGAGTAATCAAGTTCTTTATCATATAACTGTCGCAAATCACTAGACTCCTGATGAATCGATAATGCGCAGAGAATGAAACCGATCGATTGGGGTAGATATTATCGTAGTCTGTTTCTCTGGAGCATTAGATCTCATAACCTTTCTTAACCAATTTATTTATATTTATGATTGACCTTCTGTCAGGCGCAATAAGTCATATGGTGCACTGGCTTACCTAGCAATTCTTGGCGCCAGAATTTTC
>JBCCHP010000149.1:0-2969 GCA_039028675.1 Pseudomonadota bacterium
TATTATTCCAACCCTCGGGTCCTGCTTGCTCTTTAATAATTAAATTATCTTTATTTATTATTGGTAATTCATTGACAGGTGAACGAATCAATACTGGCTGATCAGATGCTTCAAGCATATCTTTATCATTTTCGCTATCACCTAAAGCAATGATATAGGGCTGCTTACCATTCTGTTCTAAATAATAATTTTTTAACCAGTTTAATGCCTGTCCCTTATCTACTTTACCGGAAATAGACAAAAATCGCCCGCCTTGTGTTGCAGTCAAACCTTCTTGTTCCAATAATTGAATAAATTTGATTTTTGAGGACTCAGCATCACGCCATATAAGCGGCTCCGTAAAGTCACGTTGCATTGCCAGTTGCGCTTGCTCTCTGCTTAAACCGCTAATGCTAGTCAGCTCTTCTACATTCAAATCATTGAATCCGGTAAATTGAAAGCCATTTTGTTGACGAATATTATTTAGAAGTATTAATAGATCATCACGTGGCGTGCCAAATTTGATGCATCTATCGATATCCGCATCGGGTAAGAAAATGCCTGCACCATTTTCAACTACATAGGGATGATGATTATTGAGTGTTAAACGAATCTCCCTGATTTCAGAAGCTGTTTTACTACTATTAAGAATCAGTGGTATTTCATAGTTGGCAAGTAGTTCCAGTGCAGGTATGGCAGCGCTATATGAATAGTCATGATGATCGAGTAATGTGCCGTCTAGATCGCTAATGACTATTAATGAGGTATTCAAGACCATTTACTCATTCTAGCGGTTCTGTTTACAACAGAATATAAGCAGTAATGGTTATTCTTCAGCAGCCTCTATACGGACCACGTTGCGAAAGCCCTTTGCCAGCATATTACCCCGGCGACCACGTTCACCTATGTAATACTCATGATCAGCAGTCTTCAAGGTAGTATGGCGTTTACCAGAATAAACAATCAAACTATCCGTCTCAGCCATGGCAGTCATTGCTACCACATATTCTTCTCGTGTTTTTAATTTTGCTGGCGGAATCTGCATCATCTTTAAGCCTTTACCTTTTGGAAGTTCCGTTAATTCACTTATGGGAAACATTAATAATCGACCAATAGAACTGACAATAGCAACCCAGTCGTTTTCAATATCATTGACACGACTAGGTGCAATCACATTAGCCCCCTTGGGCACTGAAATTATCGATTTGCCATTTCGATTTTTGGTATAAACATCTTCGAGTTTTACCATAAAACCATAACCTGCATCTGAACCAACCAGATAAGTACTATCAGGATCGCCAGACATCAATCCTTCAAATGTAACGCCATCAGGTGGCGTTAAGCGAGCAGATACCGGTTCACCAAGACTTCTGGCAGAGGGTAAGCTATGTGCAGGAAGTGAATAACAGCGCCCACTGGAATCAATAAATACTGCCAATTGATTACTCTTTGCCTGACAGGCTTGTTTGAAACTGTCTCCC
The DNA here is from genome assembly GCA_039028675.1 of Pseudomonadota bacterium. GTDB lineage: Bacteria > Pseudomonadota > Gammaproteobacteria > Eutrophobiales > Eutrophobiaceae > JANQNX01. The sequence continues at coordinate 1,461 of JBCCHP010000149.1, forward strand.
GATTTGTAATTTAATGCGAGAGGATCGACATCATGGCCTTTTGCTGCTCGCACCCATCCTTTTGCTGACATCACAATAGTAACCGGCTCCGTCGGCATCAATTCTTTCACATCGATTGCCTTGGCTTCTTCTGCTTCTTTTATAGGAGATTGTCGTTCGTCACCAAATTCTTTCGCATCTGCAATTAATTCTTTTTTGACCAGTGTCTTTAAACGCTGTTGTGAACCTAACGTTGTTTGAAGTTGTTTTCTCTCTGCTTTTAATTCATCCAGTTCACCTTTAATCCTAATCTCTTCCAGTTTTGCCAGTTTCCGTAATTTCAAATCAAGAATTGCATCTGCCTGAATCTGACTTAACTTAAATTTCTTCATTAATTCATTTCTTGGTTTATCTTTTTCCCTGATAATTTGAATCACTTCATCAATGTTTAGATATGCGATCATTAAACCTTCAAGCACATGTATCTGCGCCAGCACTTTATCCAAACGATGCTGCAGGCGTTCTTTAACGGTTGTTGTTCGATACTCTAGCCATTCCTTTAATAATGTACGTAAATCCTTAACCTGCGGGCGACCATTAAGGCCGATCACATTCATGTTCACCCGATAGTTTCTCTCCAGATCCGTGGTCGCGAATAAATGCAGCATTAGTTCCTGAAGGTCGACTCTGTTTGAGCGAGGAATCAATATTAGTCGGGTTGGATTTTCATGATCTGACTCATCTCTCAGGTCATCCAGCATCGGTAATTTCTTCGCCTGCATTTGATTTGCAATTTGCTCGAGAATCTTACTGCCAGAGCTTTGATAAGGCAGCGCATGAACAACAATATTCCCTTCTTCTTTTTCCCAACTAGCACGCATTTTGATCGAACCATGTCCTGTTTTATACATTTCCTGTATCTGTGACTTTGGCGTAATAATCTCGGCAGTCGTAGGAAAATCAGGCCCTTTGATATGTTCACATAGCTCTTTTACCGTGCTCTTTGGTGCCTCTAACAATCTTATGCAGGCACTAGCGACTTCATTGAGATTATGAGGTGGAATATCGGTCGCCATACCAACTGCTATTCCTGTTGTTCCATTGAGCAATAGATTAGGGACTCGCGCCGGTAATAATTTGGGCTCCTCCAATGTGCCATCAAAATTAGGCACCCATTCCACTGTACCTTGATTCACTTCGCTTAATAGTAAATCCGCATAGGCAGTTAACTTGGATTCCGTATAACGCATAGCAGCAAATGATTTAGGATCATCCATAGAGCCCCAATTACCCTGTCCATCAACCAATGGATAGCGATAAGAAAAGTGTTGTGCCATTAACACCATTGCCTCATAGCAGGCTGAATCGCCATGTGGATGAAATTTACCAATGACATCTCCAACGGTACGAGCTGACTTTTTGTATTTCGCAGTGGCTTTTAGTCCAAGTTCAGACATGGCATAGATAATACGACGTTGTACAGGCTTTAGTCCGTCACCAACATGGGGTAAGGCGCGGTCCAAAATGACA
>JBCCHP010000150.1:0-2945 GCA_039028675.1 Pseudomonadota bacterium
AAATGTAGAAACTGCTGTAGAGGCAACCCGACATGGCGCATATGATTTCATCGAAAAACCACTCTCTATAGCTAAACTACTACTGACTATTAAGCATGCACTCGAAGCATCTTCATTAAAGCAGGAAAATATGAATTTGCTACATTCAACATTGAATAGACTTGAACCAATAGGTAAAAGTAAATTAATGGATAATTTGCGAGCGCAACTCAATCGAATTTCAAAGCATGAAGCGCCTGTATTGATATATGGGTCATCGGGCACAGATAAAGAATTATATGCTCGCTATATACACTCAATCAGTCATCGTGCTGCAGGACCATTTATCATCGTCAGTGTGACGGCATTAAGTAATGAACATGCAAACCGCGAATTATTTGGAGAAATCATAAATAATGAATTACAAGAGGGTTACCTGGAAAGTGCTAAGGGTGGTAGCTTATTTATCAAAGATATTGCGGAACTCGACTCTGGCCTGCAATCACAATTACATAATACAATAGAATCTAAAATGTTCAGTCACATCGGTACGAACGATGCAATACCACTAGACTGTCGAATCATAGCTGCAACTCGACATAACTTGGAAAAAAGTGTGAATGACGGACAATTTCGAGATGATCTATTCTACCAACTCAACGTATTACCTGTATCAATACCTTCATTAAATGAACACTTTGAAGATATACCGGCTATTCTAGAATATTATGTTAATTATTTTATTGAAACAGAAGGACTCCCCTACCGGCGATTTAGTGTTGCCGCTCAAAATCGCTTGCGAAGTTATAAATGGCCGGGCAATGTGCGTGAATTAAAAAATCTGGTTCAACGCTTTTTAATCCTGGGCAATGAGGAAATCATTGATGTCGAAGAAGTTGAAAGCAGTTTAGGCTATCTGTATGAAAAACGATCATCGGAAATTTATAATAATTTCGATTTTGATATGCCCTTAAAAGAAGCGAGAGATAAATTTGAAAAGTCGTATCTAGAATACCAGTTGGAAAAAGCAGATGGTAGCGTAAGCAAGGTTGCTACTGCCGTGGGTGTGGAACGTACTCATCTATATCGCAAACTAAAATCTCTGGGAATCGATCTAAAATGAAAATAATCATCCTGGGTGCGGGGCAGGTTGGTCTTTCGGTAGCGGCTAATCTGGTTAATGAAGACAATGATATAACGCTAGTTGACAATAACCCGGCGGCATTACAGCTTGTCAGTGAACGATATGATCTTAGAACTGTAACAGGCACCGCTAGTCACCCATCGGTTCTCGAGAAAGCTGGCGCTCGCGATGCTGATATGATTCTGGCAGTAACAAATAGTGATGAAGTCAATATGATTGCCTGTCAGGTTGCCTACACCCTATTCCATACACCAACTAAGATTGCGCGGATACGTGAAAACGAATATCTCACTAACTCCCCATTATTTGCCCAGGAAGCATTACCCGTTGATGTGTTAATCAGTCCAGAAAAACTGGTTACAGAATATATTGAACGATTAATCGCTCATCCTGGTGCATTGCAGGTTGTAGATTTTGCAGATGGGAAAGCACAGATTGTTGCGATCAAAGCGACCTATGATGGGCGCCTGGTTAATCATACTTTAAGTAGTCTCAAAGAAGAATTAGGTGATATTGAATATCGCACTGTTCTCATTTTCCGAAAAGATGAACCTATTATTCCTGATTCTGAAACCGTTATTAAAAGCGAAGATGAAGTTTTCTTCGTCAGTTCAAAAAATTCCATACATCAACTATTGAAAGCGATACGTCAGGAAGAAACGAATTTGAGAAGCATCATGATTGCAGGCTGTGGCAATATCGGTCTTAGGCTATCTCAAATCCTCGAAGATAAATATAAAGTGAAGGTGATAGAACTCGATCCAGAAAAGGCACACTATGGTTCTGAGTTATTAGAAAGCACGATAGTCTTAAATGGTGATGCTGCAGATGAAGAAATGTTGCTTGAAGAGAACATTGAACATACGGATGTTTATTGCGCTTTAACCAATGCTGATGAGGCAAATATTATTTCAGCAATGTTAGCGAAACGGCTTGGCGCAAAGAAAGTCATGGCATTGATCAATCGATCAGCTTATGTCGATCTTGTACAAAGCAATACTATTGATATAGCAATATCTCCTCAACAAGCCACCATAGGAAGTCTGTTAACTTATGTAAGAAAAGGTGATGTCGCCGTTGTGCACGCCCTGAGGCGAGGAGCGGCTGAAGCAATTGAAGCCATTGCTCATGGCGATAAAAATTCCTCAAAAGTTGTTGGCAAGCGGATCGCTGAACTTCCTTTGCCCAAGAGTGCAACGATTGCAGCAATCGTCAGAGAAGATGATGTGCTGATGGTGAATAAAGACACTGTTATAGAAGCTGAGGATCATGTCATATTGATCGTTGCAGACAAAAAGCATGTATCAGATATTGAGTCGATGTTTCAGGTTGGCATTACCTTTCTTTAATAAACACACTAAGATAGTGATATGCAACTAGCCGTCGTACAACGCATACTTGGAATCTTGCTTTCCTTGTTCAGCTTTACGATGGTTCCACCCATGCTGGTTTCTTTAATTTATAATGATGACACTTTACTGCCTTTTCTGACTGCTTTTTTCATTATTCTGGGTGTAGGTTTATTACTTTGGTATCCAGTCAGGAACATAAAAAATGAGTTGCGCCTTAGAGATGGTTTTGTTGTTGTAGTACTGTTCTGGGCAGGTCTTGGTCTTACTGGTAGTGTGCCACTCTTACTTGCTGAAGCACCAAACCTGAGTGTTACTGATGCAGTATTTGAATCGATTTCTGGATTAACCACAACCGGAGCAACAATTTTAATCGGGATTGATTTCTTGCCGGAATCGATACAATTTTATCGCCATGAACTTCAATGGTTGGGGGGCATGGGTATTATTGTTTTAGCGGTCGCAATTTTGCC
>JBCCHP010000151.1:0-2760 GCA_039028675.1 Pseudomonadota bacterium
GAAAGATGGAAAAATGACAAATCAGGAGCTAGCAGAGAAGGTGCATCTATCACCATCAGCATGTTTGAGGCGAGTTAAACAACTAGAGGAGCAGGGCATCATCAAATCGTATGCAATGTTAGTTGATCAGGAAGCACTGGGTTTAAGTGGAAACGTTTTTGTTGAATTAACGTTATCCAGTCAAAAGCAGGAGATGCTTGATGCATTTGAAAAAAAAATTAAAGAAGTACCTGAAGTCATGGAATGCTATTTAATTACTGGCGATTATGATTATTTATTGCGTGTTGTTGTTGCAGATACTGCAGACTTCGAGCGAGTTCATCATCAACATCTAAGTCATCTACCTGGTGTGACGCGCATAAAAACTCTGTTTACATTAAGAACAGTGACCAAGAAAACGAATCTACCTATAAATCATTAATAGAGTGTGTAGTAGTTACTATTCTTAACTTTCTAAATAAAAATAAATCTGATCTCAAATCGAATATTGCTTGCTATCTATTTAATTGTAAAATATTTTACACGCTATATATTAATTTTAGAGCAAAGTAATCAAGATGATAACGAATACAGGTAATATTTTACCCAGCTCATTGGACAATTACTGGATGCCATTTACTGCTAATCGGCAGTACAAGGCAAACCCAAGACTGTTGGAAAAGTCAGAAGGCATGTACTACACAGATGTCGAGGGCAGACAAATACTGGATGGTACTGCCGGGTTATGGTGTTGTAATGCCGGTCATGGACGGCGTGAAATTGCCGATGCTGTTGCCGAACAGTTAATCAAACTTGATTATGCCTCATCCTTTCAGATGGGACATCCAATGGCGTTTGAATTGGCTAGCCGCCTGGCTGAACTCAGTCCGGATAAATTGAATAAAGTTTTTTTTACCAATTCAGGATCTGAGGCGGTCGAGTCATCATTAAAAATTGCACTTGCATATCATCACGCTAATGGTCAACCAGGACGTACTCGTTTTATAGGACGTGAAATGGCTTATCACGGTGTTGGTTTTGGTGGTATTTCCGTTGGCGGGATATTAAACAATCGTAAAATATTTAGTCAGCAACTTTTACCCGGTGTTGATCATCTTCCACATACTCTCGATCTGGAACGCAATGCGTTTTCTAAAGGACTACCGGAGTATGGTGCTGACAAAGCTGACGCTTTAGAACAAATAATAAAATTGCATGGTGCAGAGACGATTGCTGCAGTCATTGTTGAACCTATGTCTGGCGCCGGCGGCGTCATACCGCCTCCTGTCGGATACCTAAAGCGGTTACGAGAGATTACACAAAAGCATGGAATATTGTTGATATTTGATGAAGTAATTACTGCATTTGGTCGATTGGGATATGCATTTGCAAGTCAATGTTGGGATGTGATTCCGGACATGGCGACTACGGCAAAGGCATTAACTAATGGTGCTGTTCCGATGGGTGCAGTTATAGCAAGTGAAGATATTTATAAAGCTTGTATGAATGGCCCTGAAGAAGTAATTGAATTTTTCCATGGGTATACGTATTCCGGACATCCGGTATCTGCAGCTGCCGCGCTGGCTACACTCGATATTTATAAAAATGAAAATCTGTTTAATCGTGTTCAACAATTAGCGCCAATATGGGAAACAGCTCTACATAGTTTGAAAGATCTGCCGGGCATCATAGATATAAGAAATATCGGTTTGGTCGCAGCTATACAATTCGAAATGGTTCCTGATGCAATTGGAAAGCGCGCATTTAATGTATTCACTCGTTGTTTTTCTGATGGTACGTTGGTTCGCGCTTCAGGTGATTTGATTATGCTTTCACCACCATTAATTATTAATGAAGACCAAATTGATCAACTCATAAAAATATTAAAAAAAGCTATACTCGACTCTGCAGACGATTAATCAATATGAATTAATCCGATTCAAAGTATATTTCGCAGTTATTAACGAACGCATTTAAATATAGAGTACTTAAACATTATGAGTATTTTTTCTATTGCAAGTTTACAACTGAATCTGTCTGGTTCAGATAATACGGAGCTGCTGACATCAGAAGTCATCGCTGTAAAAAATCGTTTCCCTTCAGTTGAAATGGTTATATGTGGTGAACTGGCACTATTTGGTTCGAACTTTTCTGCTAATCATGCAAATGCTGAGACTGCTTTAAATCAGTTATGTGAATTGGCAGCTAAATTAAACATCTGGATTATTCCAGGCTCAATTTACCGGACTGTTGATAATAAACATTTCAATTCATCTCCGGTGATTAATCCTGAGGGCGCCATTATTAATTGGCATGACAAAATCTATCCCTTCTTACCCTATGAAAAGGATGTTGATTGTGGCGATGCATTTACCTTATTTGATGTGCCAGGAATAGGGTGCTTTGGACTATGCATATGCTATGACATGTGGTTTCCCGAAGTGATTAGAAATATGGTTTGCCTGGGTGCTGAAGTTATTATTCATCCGACACTAACGAATACAGTCGATCGTGATGTTGAACTGTGTATCGCCAGAGCAAACGCAACGATAAATCAATGCTACATATTCGATATCAACGTTGCCGGTGAATATGGTGTAGGCCGTTCTATAATTTGTGGGCCTGGTGGAGAAAAAATTCACGAAGCGGGATCGGGCAAAGAAATTATGACAACGGATATTGATTTGGATTATGTCAAACGTGTGCGAGAACAAGGTTGGCATAGCCTAGGTCAAACGCTAAAAAGTTTTCGTGATAACCCGATTGAATTTTCGATTTATC
>JBCCHP010000152.1:0-2731 GCA_039028675.1 Pseudomonadota bacterium
GCTACAGGCTGCTGTCCATGAAGCGCAAAAACGCCCACCCGGTTTCCGAGAAATCCGGGAGTATCCGCGCGTTGACAGGTTGTCAGGGCGCTAAGGCACAAAAAAAAGCCAATAATCTTGAGAAATCAATGACCTCATATGAGGTAGCATTGCGTTGGGCTATGCATAGGGATGCTTATAGTTATCATGTCAGACCTGATGGTAGTAAACCTGAAGCAGATCTTGAGATATTAAAGGATATCAGCGTAACGGGTATCGATGTGCTTGAGAAATTGGTAGATGAAGATCAAACAGAGGCATCCGTGAAGATGGTTGTGAAGTATTATTTTAAAGATCAAGGTACGGTCAAAAATCTCGAGATGGAAGCGCTATGGTGGTATAGCGAAGAAAATAAACAATGGTATATAAAAAGCGATTTCCCTGTTTTCTAATTGCTATCCAGAAAATAAGCTGCGTCCGCCATCAACATTAATAATCTGTCCCGTTATATAGTTTGCGTCTTTAATTAAGAAAACTGCTGCCTTTGCAATTTGCTCAGGATCTCCAATTTTTTGCATGGGGATTTGTTTAAGAATGGCCTGTTTTTCAGTCTCCTCAATATTTTCTGGCCAAAGAATAGCACCCGGCGCTAATGCGTTCACTCGAATACTGGGAGCCAGCTCTTTTGCTAATGACTGCGTCAAAGTCGTCAATCCCGATTTCGACATCGAATATATGCTATGTTTTGCCAATGGTCGTAGGGCATGAATATCAGTGAGATTAATAATACAGCCTTTATTTTTACGCAGAGTAGGTGCAGCTAGTTGTGATAAAAACAATGGCGCTTTTAGATTGATATCCATGATGCTAAGCCAATCTTCATCGGTCATATCTGAAATAGGTGTTGGATAAAACGCCGACGCATTGTTGATCAATACATCCAACCCTCCTTTGAATTGCAACGCCGTATCGATGATCGCCTCATAGTATTCTTTATGAGATAGATCGGCTTGAATTGTTATTGCAGAGTCATGCCGAGCTTTATTCATATCACGCACGAGTTCATTTGCTTCTTTGGCGGATCGATGATAATGCACGATCACATTCATTCCTTCATGATGAAGATATTTTGCCAATGTGGCTCCGATGCGTTTCGCAGCACCAGTTATTAATACAGTTTGATTAAACATATCGTTGTTATTGATTGATTATTTAAACAGAATAACATGTAAGCAATATGACTCAATTCAATAATATGATCGATTTACCTGAGCCTGATAAAACATCGACAGCACATAGTCATGTTTTGATGCGAAAGATAGAGGCTGAAATAAAACGATCCTCTGGTTTTATTGGTTTTGATGAATTTATGCGTTTAGCGCTTTATGAACCCGGCTTAGGTTATTATTCTGCCGGCCTGCGTAAATTTGGGCAAGAAGGAGATTTTATAACAGCTCCTGAAATCTCGAGCATATTTTCACGTTGCCTGGCAAGACAATGTAAAGAAATTATTCAATCAATCGAGAATTGCAGTATTTTTGAATTAGGCGCTGGTACTGCAGTAATGGCTGCCGATATTCTGTTAGCACTGCAAGAAATCGATGCATTGCCTGAGCAATATTTTATTCTTGAAGTAAGTGCAGATCTGAAACAACGACAACAAGCGTTGTTAAGAGAACGAGTTCCCTTTTTTTATGAACATATAAAATGGCTCGATCAATTACCAGAAGAAACATTCTCCGGTATTGTATTGGCAAATGAAGTCATTGATGCATTGCCTGTTAAACGATTTATCAAACAAGATCATGAATTGTTTGAATATGGCGTGGCGATAGCGGATGATAAATTGATTTGGCAGACAGCTGAACCTTTACTGTATGACAATAATGATCAAAACATATTAAGTACAGCAATCATGAATAATCTTGTCGATGGGTATACTTCTGAAATAAATCTATCGCTTGGAGCATGGTTATCGAGTTTTGCTGATAAACTTGAACAAGGATTACTGCTGTTTTTGGACTATGGCTATCCAGCCAAAGAGTATTATCATCCAGAGCGTACAAATGGTACTTTGCTTTGTCATTATCAACATCGAGCCCATGATGACCCATTTTATTTTCCAGGTTTACAAGATATTACTGCTTCTGTAGATTTTACTCGGCTTGCAGAAAATGCATATCAAGCTGGATTAAACGTTGCAGGTTATACCACCCAGTCAGCATTTTTGATTGCATGTGGACTCGAGGAGGTTGCACAATTGAATGATAGTAACCACCGCCGACGTGCAGAAAATGCAAACGCAATACGTACATTGACCTTACCTGCAGAAATGGGCGAACGTATCAAAGTAATGGCATTAACGAAAAATTATGAACAACCATTGCTGGGATTTTCATTTATGGATCAGCGCGTAAGATTATAACCAGTATCTTTTGCATGCTTATAGCAAGTAACACCGGAAATCGTCCTCTGGTAGAGTTAGTCTCTCAGTTCTATCGTGGCATATCAGACACGTCGGCAGGGAGCAACGAACCGGTATGTGTGGTTACTGGTATTGTCTGATTACCTGTTACCAGTAGTCTGTTTCCCTTGGCTCTCTTTGTTCCGCTCTGCGTTTCTGATGAAACAATGGCTGCATCTGCATTGGGCCGTTCGGCCTTACTTCCTCTGACACACTGCTTTGGCATTGGATAGCAATGATCTAGATAAGGGCTTGGAGCTGAATAGGTGTCAGATAAATGAGGTGGAC
>JBCCHP010000153.1:0-2672 GCA_039028675.1 Pseudomonadota bacterium
GATTTTTACTGGAAAAGCCCATTGTATCAACAGGTTTGTTTCAAATGAATGTTATTGGCCCGAAGTAGCACAAAGCACCAAATCGTTGATTGTCTATTGCAGATAACTTCAGGTTTTTACGACATACCGTTTTCATTGCAAATGTCATTACAAAATCGGAAAGTATGTGACGTGCCACGCGATTTGGAGCACACTGTATTTTTGTAATATTCATACTTTTAGGAATAGTGAATCCTTTGAAATAACCTGTTTGTTGACTGGAAGATAACTCTATCTTTGCCTTTTCCGCTGCTTCTTTTAATCGTTGTAAGGCGAGTGGATCATTATGTAAGTCCACGCCATTTTCTCTTTTAAATTCATCACATAAATAATCAATGATGCGTAAATCAAAATCTTCACCGCCCAGAAAAGTATCACCATTGGTAGATAACACTTCAAATTGATGCTCACCATCGACTTCTGCAATTTCGATGATAGAAACGTCGAAAGTACCACCACCTAAATCAAATACCGCGATCTTGGCATCACCGCGTTTCTTATCCATACCATATGCAAGCGCAGCCGCAGTTGGTTCATTGATAATACGTTTCACTTCCAGACCAGCAATCTTGCCTGCATCCTTTGTTGCCTGTCGTTGCGAGTCATTAAAATACGCAGGCACCGTTATCACGGCTTCGGTCACGTCTTCACCGAGATAATCTTCTGCTGTCTTTTTCATTTTCATCAAAACACGAGCAGATACTTCTGGTGGTGCCATTTTCTTACCTTTTGCTTCCACCCATGCATCACCGTTGTCAGCCTTAACAATATTGTATGGCACCAGTTTGATATCTTTTTGCACCGTGTCTTCTTCAAAACGACGACCAATCAAACGCTTGACCGCATACAGTGTGTTATCAGGATTGGTGACTGATTGCCGTTTAGCCGACTGACCGACGAGTATTTCTTCATCATCAGTATAAGCCACAATCGATGGTGTCGTTCTCGCTCCTTCGCTGTTTTCAATTACCTTCGGCTTGCCGCCTTCCAACACTGCAACGCAGGAGTTGGTGGTGCCAAGGTCTATCCCGATAATCTTACCCATTCTATTTCTCCAAAATCTTTTATCTATTGATTAGTAAATATCTGTAAATTAACAAACTGATTAATAAATGTGGATGATTTTAAACATTTCAAGTGTTTAGCCAGTTATTTCGCTACCATCACCATGGCCGCCCGTACTAATCGTCCATTTAATTCATAGCCTTTTTGCATGACAGAAATGACCGTTCCAGACTCCTTGCCCTCAACAGGCTGCATTGAAACCGCTTCATGAAATTCCGGGTTAAATTTTTCACCCTCGGGCTGGATATGTTTTACGCCAAATTTTTCTAATGCAGCTGAAAGCATTTTTAGGGTTAATTCCATACCTTCCAACATCTCTTTTCCATGCTCGTTCTCGACTGCAGCAGAAATACCAAGTTCTAGACTATCGACTACCGGCAAGAGCTCATTGACGAATTTGTCCAGCGCATACTTATGAGCATTCTCAATATCTCGCGTTGTGCGTTTGCGCAGATTTTCCATTTCGGCCTGCGCACGCAGTGCGGTATCCAAATGCGCCTGAGCCTGCTCCTGTTCTTTTTCCAACAGGCTTCTAAGATTCTCTATTTCATCTTCAGATGGTTCGACTGGAATGGGTTCTTCTGTGGTTGCAGCTACCTCTTCTACATCTGTAATTTCGGCAGTCTGATTTGATTGATTCTCATCATCTTCATTGAGTGTTTCGTTTTCCTGACCAGTCATGATTTACCTCTGAAATAAAAGACAAAATGCTCCCCTGTGCATTACGCACTCACTGAATGATAGAAATGGGGATTAATTCTTGGAGTTCAAGGCCGAGCCAAGCATTTTTGCAGTAATGTCGACAATGGGAATAATGCGGTTGTATTGCATGCGTGTTGGACCAATGACACCCAATACACCCAGTATCTGTCCATCTACCTCATATGGCGATGTGACGACACTGCAATTATCCAGGACGTCGTAACCAGATTCTTCACCGATAAAAATCTGTATCCCTTCAGCATTAATGGCTTGTTCAAGTAAGTGCAGGATATCTCGCTTTTGATTGAAGGTTTCAAATAGTTTTTTCAGTCGATCCAAATCACATAAATCGGCGACATCCATCAAATTGGTATGACCGGAAAATAACAGATCTTCCTTATCATAATTATCAGCATCTGAATTGAAGGCCTGTTGCGCCACTTCTATCGCTGTTTGCATCATTTCATTGACTTTATTTTTCATATTTTCCATTTCATCAACGATAGATTTTCTTATTTCAGTCAAGTCCTTGCCTGCAAATAAATCATTCAGATAGTTAGAAACTTCTTGCAACTCTGCCGCGCTGTAATCCTTACCAGTATTGATAATTCGATTTTGAATCTCCTTGTCATTTACGATTAAAATTACCAAAACGCGATTCGATGATAACGCCACAAATTCAATATGTTGAAGAATAGACTTTTTGGTTCTGGGTAACATGACGACCCCAGCCAGTTTTGTCACATCCGAAAGCATATTAGAGGTTCGCGTCATCAAATCTGAGAAATCACCACCGTGCTGCAACCCTCTTGCTATCTTTTCCACTTCCTTTGATTGCAAATCATGTACCCGCAATAAACTATCGA
>JBCCHP010000154.1:0-2654 GCA_039028675.1 Pseudomonadota bacterium
TACTGATCAAGGCTCACGTCTGATCCCTTATGATCTCTTTCTTAATCTCGAACAGGAAACCGCGAATAAATTATTTAGAGACCCGGTTAATCTTTTGCAGTTTGGACTGACGCCATCCTTTAATGAGCAATATAATCCGGATAATTTACCGATTGGGTTTAGCAGGAATGAAGACTATTTGGGTATTACCTGTGCGGCTTGTCACACACAACATGTTAAATATGATAATAAAGTCATACGTATTGATGGCGGCCAACCGCATTTTGATCTGCAACTTTTTTTAAAAAATTTAGAACAAGCAATGCAGGCTAATTTATCTGATGCAGAAAAGTTAGCGCGTTATATCAGCCGTTATCAAGAACAGGATAACTCGAAAACGACGGAGGCAATAAAGCAGCAACTAGCCGATGAACAACTGTTACTAAAAGAATTACTGAATCGTAACCATACCGATGTTGCCTATGGCTTTACCCGTCTGGATGCCTTCGGTGCAATTCTTAATAAGGGCTTATATTTAACGGGCGTAAAAGATAATTATATCTCGCCAAATGCGCCAACCAGTTATCCCTATATCTGGGATACACCTCAACACGATTATGTGGAATGGAATGGATCGCAATCGAACAATGGCCCGGGCGCCTTAGCCAGAAATGTCGGCGAGGCGATTGGTGTGTTTGGCCATGTAGGGACAGCGCAACAGAAACTCTTTAATTACTTTGATTTAGGTTACGAGTCATCCATACAAACGTCTAATTTACGTGCACTGGAAAAACTAGCAGCCAAATTATATTCGCCGTTATGGCCAGACAGTTTTCCTAAAATCGATCAAACCAAAGCGCAAGCTGGACGTGTCCATTTTGAACAATATTGTAGTAGCTGTCATTTAGATATTGATCGTACCGATCCGAACCGACTCATACAGGTCAGAATGAGTAGTGTGAAAGAAGTCGGCACAGAAGCACTCATGGCTCAAAATGTACTCGACCATCGTGGTAAAACCGGCGTCTTTGAAGGTAAAAAACGCTTTTATTCATTTGGCGAAGTCATGGGTGATGAAGCACCTGCCTTACATATTGTGAATCATATAATGGTCGGCGTATTAAAAAATAATCCCTTGCAGGTGTTATTTGCTAAACGTGATGCCAAGCGCCTGGGCCACGCAGGTAAGGGCTTGCCAGAAAAAATTCTGGATGGTGAACTGGTCGCCAAAGGCGAAGAGTCTTCTGCAGAAGCATTACTCGCATATAAAGCGCGACCGTTAAATGGTATCTGGTCGGCTGCACCTTATTTGCATAATGGTTCGGTGCCGAATCTTTATCAATTGTTATTACCAGCCAGTGAACGTGATAAAACATTTTATATCGGTAGTTGGGAGTTTGATCCGATTGATGTTGGTTATGTCAAAGAACAAGCACCCGGTGCCTTTTTATTTGATACCAGTCTACCGGGTAATAGTAATGCAGGGCATGAATATGGCACAGGTGAAGGCTATGCCGGCTTACCAAAACTGACTGAATTACAATTGCGAGAATTGGTGGAGTATCTAAAAACACTCTAATGCCATGCGCAAACGGTTCCTCAAATCAATCAGTGGCATCACACTCATGTTGGTGGCATTCATTGCTTATCATTTCTACAGCAACGCACCCGTTACCATTGAAGAAATAATTGGACCGAATGAATCCGCACAAGCGGCTGAATCAGTAAGGTTGTTTAAACAAGTCATCGATAAAAATACCACCACCTATGCTGCACGCGGCGCCCATGCCAAAGGCCATGCCTGTGTGAAAGCCTGGTTTGAAGTGGATGCGGATTTAGATAAGTCGTTACAACATGGCATCTTGCAGCAGCCAGGCACAACATTTAAAAGCTGGATTCGTTTTTCCAACGGTCGTTCAAGTATGGCAGGCAACGATGATACCGAGAAAGATGCACACGGTATGGCGATTAAGGTATTAGTCGATACGGATAACAATCAGGTTCAGGATTTTCTTATGCATGATCATCCAGTGTTTTTTACGGCTAATCTGGCAGACTACAATCAGTTTGTTCGCAGTGAGAATAAGATATTGTATTTCGTTGCTAATCCAAATCCATTCAAATGGAAGCTGCGTGAAATGCGACATGGTTTAAACACACTCAAACAGCCACCGACTTCACCTTTAGCCACGCAATACTTTAGCAACACACCCTATAAACTTGGGCCACATAATATTAAATTTTCAGCCAAGGCATGTTCACTGGATGCTAACAGCAATACACAAGTAAATAATGATCCGGATTTTCTCAGTAAAACGATGCAAGCAGAATTGCAACAACAAGCAGCTTGTTTTGATTTTATGGTACAGCTACAAAACCCGAAAAAATACATGCCGATAGAAGATGCCAGTATTGAGTGGAAAGAGAGCGATGCGTCTTATGTGCCTATTGCAAAAATCACTATCCCACAACAATCATTTGGTTCTGTAGAACAAAAACAATTTTGTGAGAACCTGAGTTTTTCACCCTGGAATGGGCTAGCAGAGCATCGCCCAATAGGTCAGTTAAATCGAATACGGAAGGTAGTCTATGAAGCGAGTGCTAAATATCGTACAAAAAAGAACCAGACTCAGAGCGTGCAAGAATTAGCTTGGTAATTTATTAATTGATATTAA
>JBCCHP010000155.1:0-2649 GCA_039028675.1 Pseudomonadota bacterium
AATCTTTTTAACTATTGCACCTGATGGTACTGCTCTACCCTGTCATGAAGCCGGACAATTACCTATTGAGTTTCCCAAAGTGACTGATATGAGTATTCAGGATATCTGGAATGAATCTCCTGGTTTTAATCATTTCCGTGGATTTGACTGGATGAAAGAGCCATGTCGCTCATGCCCAGAAAAGGAAAAAGATTTCGGTGGTTGCCGATGTCAGGCCTTTATGTTGACGGGTGATGCAAGTAATGCAGATCCAGTGTGTAGTAAATCTCCTCATCATCAAGAGTTAATTGATGATGTTGCAAGAATTGGCAAAATCGCTGAAGAAGAACAGGCAAATAAGGAAGTCGAAGCTAAACCATTAATCTTTCGAAATATGAGAAATTCTAAAAATTTGCTTGAAGAAGCTTAGGTTTACTAATTGGGATTAAAAATCGACCAAGCCACATCTGCGGCTTGTCGATTAGGTTTAACATCGTGTACGCGGAATATTTTTACACCATTTGCTACTCCTAGCGCAGTGGTAGCAGCCGTTGCACCAACTAATTCTTCAGGTGTATTAACTTCACAAATTGTTCCCATAAATCGTTTACGACTTGTACCTAACAACACTGGATAACCTGTAGCAACATACTTATCCAGATTCTTTAGTAATAAGAGATTATGTTCTCGGGTTTTACCAAAGCCGATACCGGGATCAATACATAGGTTTTCTTTTTTTATTCCTTTATCCAAACAATACTCAGCTCTGGAGGTTAGAAAGCTTTCGATATCGTTCACTACGTCGTCATACTCTGGATTATCTTGCATTGTGCCTGGTGAACCCAACATATGCATAATGATATAAGGACAATTTTGATCAACGCATAAGTCAATAATCGACTTGTCATCATTTCCACCTGATACATCATTTACAATACTGGCACCCGCATGCAATGCAGCCTCAGCAACATCACTTAATGTTGTATCAATACTGATCGAAACATGTTCAGGAATTGTTTCACTGATTGCTTCAATAATATGAACTACTCGTTTTATTTGTTCTTCAGATTTAACACGTGCTGATCCTGGCCTGGTAGATTCACCACCTATATCAATAATATCTGCGCCCTCATCAATCATTTGCTTTCCATGTCGGATCGCATTTTCCAAATCAGTATATTTACCGCCATCGGAAAAACTATCCGGCGTGACATTAAGTATACCCATGATCAAGGGTTTTGATTGTTGTAATGAAATCATAAGAGTGTTTTTGCCATTTTATCCGTTGCTTCAATAAGTGCATTAATCATCCTGGTTTCACCAGCTAAGTGACCAGTATTTTTTATCATATGCAATTCAGAACCTGATATAGCTTGATGCAACAACCACGAAGACTCAGCAAGACAGGTTAAATCCTGACGGCCATGAATGATCGTCACAGGGACCTCTGGTATACAATCGATGTTATTAATAATTTGATTTTCATTAATGAAATATTTGTGTTTTGCATAATGCATTTCTATTCGGACTTCATTGATAAGCTTGTTTCCATCATCAAATTCAGGTGCATATTCCATATCAAAACAGTTTGTTACTACCCTGCCCGCCCATAAAGACCAGGCCTTTGCAGCTTTTAATGCAGTTTGCTTTTCTTCAGAAAATACATCTTTATGAATTGATGTAACTAATTCAGAGCTAGTGTCAAAAGGATATAGTTTAGTTAATTCGCTCCAATAATCAGGCATGATTTTATTAACGCCATGTTCCGCAAACCAATCAAAGTCCTTTTGTCGAGCAAGAAAGCTTCCTCGAAGAATCAAACCAGTTACATAATCCGGATATTGCTCCGCATAAAGTAATGCTAATGTTGCGCCCCATGATCCACCAAACAATAGCCATTTATCTATATTTAATTTTTTACGTATTGATTCTATATCGATAATTAGATCTTGTGTTGTATTATCATTAACATGCCCGTTGGGTGTAGAACGATTACAGCCACGTTGGTCTAGTAACACAATTCGAAATTTTTCGGGATTAAAATAACGACGGTGATTTTCATTACATCCTGAACCAGGTCCGCCATGCAAGAAAATAACCGGTATGCCTGTAGCATTACCGGCCTCTTCAAAATAAATTTGATGTCCTGAGTTTGAATCTAGAGTATGTGAAGCAAAAGCCTCAATAGGCGGATATAACTCTCTCAAGATGTTAGATATCGTTTAAGATTTCCTGACGTTTAACGTCATACTCTTCTTTTGATATGAGCTCTTTAGCTAATAATGCATCCAGAGTAGACATTCTTTCTTCAATAGATCGGGTTGATTCCGCTACACTTTGACCGTTACCTTGTTCCATATCATCAATTTGTTTGCGCATTCTTGCCATTTCCACGCGCATTTCACGACGCTGTTTTGCCAAGAGTGCTGCTTCCTTTTCAAGCTGCTTTTCTCCCCTGCCTTTTAACTGTTCCTCTATCTCTCTCACTGAAGCGAGATATGCCTCTGAGGCAATGGGTAGATCCATAACAAGCCAATTATTTCGCTTATCTCCATTGATGACTGGATTACTAATACCTCTAATTAATATAATTTCTTGATCAAACCCAAAACTTCTTTTATTTCGATTAGCTCTATTCAGATTCTGTATTGTTGGACTTGAACCGGTATC
>JBCCHP010000156.1:0-2596 GCA_039028675.1 Pseudomonadota bacterium
CCGACGATACTGATAAAGTAATGTTTGTTGATTAATAAGTATCCGGTTATCGCGCCAAGTATTGCACTGATACATGCGATAAATATGAATGCTTTGCCAACTCTATGCCATTGATCATTACGCCAGCGAACGATCGTGCCCATACCTATCAATATAATTACTGGTATCATCAGTGGAACGAAAACCGCGTTAAAATATGGCGCACCAACCGAGAGTTTACCCATGCCCATAGCTTCAATGACCAGAGGGTATAGTGTGCCAAGTAATATTGTAAGTACTGAGATGACCATGAAGACGCTATTAAAAAGCAGAAATGTTTCGCGTGAAAAAAAACTAAAACTACTACCTTTTAATGTGCCGGGTGCACGGATTGCATAAAGTGTCAGTGAACCACCGATATAAACTGCAAGTAAGCAGAGTATAAAGACACCACGTGTAGGGTCGGTTGCAAAGGCATGTACGGAGGTGATGACACCAGAGCGCACGAGAAAAGTACCTAATAAACTTAATGCAAAAGCGCTAATAGCTAATAGAACAGTCCAGTTTTTAAAAACATCTCGTTTTTCTGTCGCGGCAAGGGAATGGATTAGAGCCGTACCGACCAACCATGGCATAAATGAGGCATTCTCAACCGGGTCCCAAAACCACCAACCGCCCCAGCCGAGTTCATAATACGCCCACCAGCTCCCAAGCATGATACCGATAGTCAAAAAGGTCCATGCCATGATTGTCCAGGGCCTGGACCAGCGTGCCCAGGCACTATCCAGGTTCCCGCCTAACAATGCAGCTATTGCAAAGCCAAAGGCAACTGAAAAACCGACATATCCCATATACAACATAGGTGGGTGTATGATTAACCCCGGATCCTGTAAAAGTGGATTTAAATCTGCGCCATCAAGTGGAATAGGAATCAGTCGTTCAAATGGATTAGACGTTAATAACATGAATAACAAAAATCCGACACTTATTGCGCCCATGACCGCTATTACTCGTGCAATAAAAAAGATTGGTAGTCGTTGACTGAAAACCGACACTGCGAATGTCCAGCCAGATAGTATTAATGCCCATAATAATAATGAACCCTCATGCGCACCCCAGACAGCAGATATACGATACATTAGAGGTAATAATGAGTTTGAATTATTCGCAACATAAGCGACAGAAAAATCATTATTAATAAAACATAGCGTTAACAATACAAACGCAATGAAAGTAAAAATAAATTGTAATTGGGCAGTAGGGCGCGCCAACATCATCCAGGGCATATATGACCGATGTGCACCTATGACGGGTAATGTTGTTTGAATCAGTGCCAATGCCAAAGACAGGATCAAACAAACTTGACCAAGTTCAGCAAACATTATTTATTTGTATAGTTATGTGGCATGGAAATATCTGTGCCGGCATTGGCTAATGCTTCAGCAACTTCTGGCGGCATGTAATTTTCATCGTGTTTTGCTAATACCTCACTAGCCTGAAAAATACCTGTACTATCCAATTTGCCATTTGCGACAATACCCTGACCTTCACGAAACAAATCGGGCAGTATTCCTTCGTATTTCACAGTAATGGTTTCGCGATTATCTGTTAGTTTAAAACTGACAAATAAACTGTTTGGATCACGCTGTACACTATCTATTTCTACCAAACCACCGACACGAAAAGGCCGACTATTTGGTGCTTCTCCATTACTGACTTGCGTTGGACTGTAAAAATACAAAAGATTCTTTTGGAATGCGGTCAGAATTAATGCTGCAGATACTCCCATTCCTAATAAAATAAAACATACCAGGGCCACACGTTTTTTTCTTTGACTGTTCATTGATGATATTTGAGCTTCAGTCTTTTTGTGAGTTCACGTCTGTACAGCTTTTCCTGTCGTCGAGTAAGCAGGAAATTTGCAAGAATAACAACAAGCCAAATAGCATATGCAGACCAAATAAACTCGCCATAACCATCCATTGCCAACCATTCGATCATGCCTGCCCGCCCTGATTTAATAATCTATCTTTTACCCAGGTGGTATTACTTTCATAAGCCAGTATTTCAGTTCTTGACCGAATTAGTAAGATGGCAAAGAAATACAATAAGCAAGCTGTCATCATCAATAAAAGAGGTATTAACATGTCAATATGAATTGAAGGTGCGCCCAGTTTGCTAATTGTGGCTGGCTGATGCAGCGTGCTCCACCACTCAACGGAATATTTAATTATCGGAATATTAACCACACCAACTAATACTAAAATTGCTCCCGCCCTTGCAGCAACGCGTCTATCTTCAAATGCTGATTGCAAGGCAATGAATCCGAGATATAGAAAAAACAGTATTAATTCGGATGTCAGTCTGGCATCCCATACCCACCACGTTCCCCATGTCGGTTTGCCCCAGATAGCACCGGTAACTAAAGCAAGAAAGGTGAAGGATGCGCCAAGTGTCGCACTGCTGCGCATCATTACCTCACAAATCTTAATGCGCCAGATCAATAGTATTACTCCGTTGGTAGCCATCAGCATATAAACAAATAATGACATCCAGGCTGAGGGCACATGGATATAAATAATTCTAAAGCTTTCGCCTTGTTGATAGTCGGCAGGCG
>JBCCHP010000157.1:0-2591 GCA_039028675.1 Pseudomonadota bacterium
ATAGCTTTTTCTCAATTCTATTAAAAAAATCTTTTTCTATAATGAAGAAACCACTCATAGGGTCACTAACATTTGATTTTAGAAATATCGTTCCTATCCATGTTGCTATTTTACTAATAAGCACTCTATACGCTGGTAAATCTCCGGTGCTTCCTTGTTCTGAATATCGCGTACCAATAACAAGATTAAATTTTTCTTGAGAAATTGTATTCAACATTTTGGGGAGAATTTTTTCATCGTGTTGCATATCAGCATCCATTATTGCTACATACTTTGAAGAACTGGCTAGTATTCCTTCAATACAAGCTGATGATAAACCTCTTTTACCTATTCGTTTGATACACCGAACATTTGTGTTAGTTTTTGATATTGCATTAACAAATGCAGCTGTATTGTCTGGAGAATTATCATCGACAAAGATGATTTCCCATGAAATCGAATTCAATGATTTTCTTATAGCATTAAATATTAAGTCTATATTTTCTTTTTCATTGTACGTCGGGATGACAATTGAAATGTCAGTTAACAATTGGTTAGCCTCATCTCTTTTATTAATAGACTCTAATACATCAAGCTAAAAATGTATTAAAATCATAAAAGCAACTAATTATTTAACTTATGAGTCAGAATCTTCCTTATATCCAGCCGCTTCTAAAACTTCTAAAAATTTTGAACGACTGTATCCAGTTATAATTTCATCACCTATTATCGCAGTTGGTACTTGCAGTGATCCTGTTATTGCAGATAATTCTTTTTGCATCTCTAGATCTTCATTAACATTTTTTTCTGTAATTGAAATATTTCTAGTATTAAGGAACTCTCTGACTTCTTCACAGGTATCGCAGTCTGGGATGACATATAAAGTAACTTTTATATCAGCTGCATTATTATTATCATTTTCTTTTGAATTAGTTCCGGTGGAAATTTTTTTCTCACCAATTTGTGTCTGTCCAGGAGGACAAGTCTTTTGAAAACTGCGATTGCCAGCATCGTCTTCGCATTCAACAACACTAACCGCAGCAGAACTATTTGCCGAGAATATTACTGATGCGAATAATATAAATAGGTATATAGGTAACTTACTCATGAGTTGCTCCTTGATATCAATATATTAACTATTATTACATTATGAACTCTATGTTTCTAGATTTGTCTTAACAAAATAATATCTTATTCAATAGGTTACAAATTATAGTTTGAGTCGTATAATTGCTATTATACACTTATATTTCATCAAATAAGGCGTTCAAATATGGGTTTAAATAATCAATATTTCAGACTATTTATATTCACTGTAAGTTTCGTGTTTTCCATTAATTCACAAGCAGAAATGTATAAATGGGTTGATGAGCAAGGGAATACTCACTACACGCAATCTCCACCTCCGGATGATATTAAGGCCGAAACTATAAAACCACCTTCCAAAGTTGATACGGATGGAGCAACGAAAACACTCGAACAGAAGAAAAAGAAGGTAGATGATTTAAGAGAGAAACGTATAACTTCAGCTGAAGAAAAGCAGAAAGCTGAAAATGATATTCGAGAAAAAGAGGAAAAATGTAATCAAGCCAAAGAACGTTTGGCAAGTTATCAACGACCACGTGTTAGTTTAGAAAATCCAGATGGTTCTTTAAGAGTTATTCCTGAAGAGGAGCGTCAGGTTGAAATTAAAAAATCGCAAGGGTACGTAACCGAGTTTTGCCAGTGAATTAACTGTTATTATTTAAATTGGGGCTCCATTTGTAAGCTTTTTTCAGCACAGTTAATAGTAAATTTCCGCGAGGCGTTCCTTTGTGTTTATAAAATAATTCAATCATAGCATCACGAGCTTTGACGTGGTTTAAAATCGCTAAACTACTAATCGCACTTTGTGTTACGTAATGATTATCTCCATCAGCCATCGATTTTATATATTCGACGTCATCAGGATCACCATTTAATCCAATGGAAAGGGCTGGGTTCCAAGGCATGGTCGTGTGTGCGTTCACTGCAAATACTTCAATCCCGACTGCCCCGGTTCAGTTCCGCGGTAGAGAACGCGGTGAGATCGGTGCTGCCCGTCAAGATCCCAGAGCCGGACCGTTCCGTCCTGACCCGTCGAGGCGAGCAAGCTGCCATCGCTGCTGAGCGAGACCGACCGGACCGACCCTTCATGGCCTGGCATCGGGTTCCAGGCAAATCGGTCGAGCACCCCTCGGAGCGCCCGATCCGAGTGTGTGGTGTAATCAAGCCTGACGGCCTCGATCCCCAGCAGCAAGGCAAGGGGACCGTTTTGCTTGTTGTCCAGCGCCGCCGTCTCTGACGCGAAGTAACGGGCGATGCTCGCTTCCGCATTGCGCCGCTCGCGGTTCGCCTCGGCGGCATTGTCTTCTGCAAGGTTCTGAGCCGCCCGGGCTGCGAGCGCCGACCGCTCCGCGCGCTGACGCTCAACGATCGCCCACGCACCGACCACGAGCAAAACCAGCGCCGCTGCGCCTGCGATCCTGCTGATCCACAGTGCACGGCTCCGGGACCGCTCCCTTTCGTCTGCAAGTGCCCTTGCCTGACGGGCCTCTTCGTCACGGCGGACGCGATCAAGCACCTGACTGCGG
>JBCCHP010000158.1:0-2504 GCA_039028675.1 Pseudomonadota bacterium
ATTAAACGTCACCCATAACCCTGTCAACCTATTGAAAATTCTGGTTTTTCAATTAATGCAACCGAACCTAAATTATTGAAAATTGTCTTAAAGTTGTTGCCCAATTGCTCACTATAAATTAGCCATTTTTGGTATGCTGTAGCCAGAGGAAACGATTATGGAAACAATACAATATATTGCACTTAGTATGGGTGTCGCCTGGGCTAGTGGTATTAATCTCTATGCCGCCGTATTTATGCTTGGTTACCTAGGCAGTACAGGTAATATCAATTTGCCTCCTGATTTAATGGTAGTGACCGACCCATTGGTCATGACAGCGGCAGGATTAATGTACTGCGTAGAATTTTTTGCTGATAAAACACCCGGGGTTGATACAGCATGGGACAGTGTGCACACATTTATACGTATACCGCTAGGTGCAGTGCTTGCTATGAGCGCGGTAGGTGAAACAACACCTGCTGTTGAATTAGCCGCATTTCTGGTAGGCGGAAGCCTAACTGCTGCAACTCATGCGACCAAAACAGGTGGAAGAGCCATTATTAATACCTCGCCTGAACCAGTCAGTAACTGGACCGCTTCTGTCAGTGAGGACATTCTGGTGATCACAGGGATCTGGGCCGCATTAAATCATCCCCTGTTTTTTGTTGTCTTTTTAGTGTTATTTATCATTTTGATGATTTGGCTATTACCAAAAATATTTAGAGCACTAAAAAGTATTGTTACGCGTATCAGAGGTTTTATAAAAGGAAATAAAAACCCTACAGATACACCTGTATTAAGGCCGCCTCAGTAGTGAAAAAAATTATAATGGGGCTAATGATTATATTTGCATTTTTAGCCGGATTATTCGTCACACGACTTACGCTTAAGGATAGACAGCCTGTATATTTACCTGCCATGCAGGAAACCATTAATGAAAAAACTAGTGATATTGGTGGCAATCTGAATTTTAAAGATGCTCTGGTTTAAAGCCTTACACTTAATTGCAATGGTCACCTGGTTTGCAGGGTTATTCTATCTGCCTCGATTATTTGTTTATCACTCAATGAGTGAGGATCAAATCAGTATTGATCGTTTCAAGGTGATGGAGCGAAAGCTTTTCTATGGAATAACAACACCGAGTGCATTATTTACCTTTTTTTTTGGTATTGGCATCATTATGACAAACGGAATGTCAACGTATAGCGGTCAACTCTGGTTACATATAAAGTTATTCATTATTTTACTATTGTGTATCTATCACATTTATTGTTGGTTCTTATTGCAAGATTTTAAACATGATAGAAATAAATATAGCCATGTTTGGTATAGATGGTTTAATGAAATTCCTGTGGTTATGCTTGTCGCAATAGTAATACTTGCTGTTGTCAGACCTTTTTAGACTACTAGATTTCAATCATCTCAAAATCTTCCTTGCGCGCACCACACTCAGGACAAAACCAATTTGGTGGTACATCTTCCCATTTAGTGCCTGGCGCAATATCATCCTCTGGAAAACCTTTCTCTTCATAGTAGACAAAGCCGCAAATAACACATAGATACTGTTTCATTTTGACCTCATTACTTGTTGTTATTATTTATAGTCAGTAGCATAACGATACAATGGCTATTAGCAAATCAAAAAAAAATATCCTTGCTATAGGTGGTCATGATCCGATCGGTGGGGCTGGAATCCAGGCTGATATTGAGGCAATTCTGGCTGCTGGTTGTCAGCCATTATCTATAATTACGGCATTAACCGCACAAAATACATCTACCGTGGCAAGCGTAACGCCACAGAATATTCATGATTTCAATGAGCAGTTAACAGTTTTAATGGATGACATAACTATAGATGCTTGCAAGATCGGTATGCTGGCATGTCCTGAACAGATTAACTCGATTGTTAATTTGATGGAAGTTGCGTCTGTGCCAGTGATTCTGGATCCTGTATTACGATCGGGATCAGGAGTAGATCTAATAGATCAAAATCTGGCAAACGCAATTGTCGATCGATTACTGCCTTTAACAATGATCGCTACACCGAATAACATTGAAGCTAAAGCATTGAGTCAATGTCAAGAATTGAATGATGCTGCCAGTCATTTTCTAAGTAAAGGATGCCAAGCCGTATTAATTACGGGTACTCATGAAAAAG
The DNA here is from genome assembly GCA_039028675.1 of Pseudomonadota bacterium. Lineage (GTDB taxonomy): Bacteria > Pseudomonadota > Gammaproteobacteria > Eutrophobiales > Eutrophobiaceae > JANQNX01. The sequence continues at coordinate 2,138 of JBCCHP010000158.1, forward strand.
GCGATCAGGTAATTAATAGACTTTATATGAATGATGATTATATTGAATTTGAATATGAACGATTACCCTATGAATATCATGGGTCGGGATGCACACTAGCAGCAAGTCTGGCAGCAAATCTCATTATCAAAGAGGATATTAAAACAGCTGTAAAATCAGCATTGGATTATACCTGGCAATCTTTAAAATACGCGACACAACAAGGTCACTATCAATGGCACCCAAATCGTTTATATTAGCATGACCATCATAAAGAATGGTTTATACGCGATCACAGGTAATAGCAACCTTGATGAAAAAAGTTTACTCGATCAGTCTGAAGATATATTGCGTAATGATGTTAGCCTTTTTCAATATCGTAATAAAA
>JBCCHP010000159.1:0-2495 GCA_039028675.1 Pseudomonadota bacterium
GTTTGTTCCAATTTTTCAATCTGTTCAGGTAGTGAATCAAGTTCGCGTTGTAATTTATAACTCAGTTTATCGGATTTATTGTTTTTGCGATTATTTTCTGTTTCCGATTTTTTTCTTTTCTTTAAAGGATTATCCATTTCTGCCAGCTTTATGCCTCGCCTCTGCCAATCGCTGAAACCACCTGCATAAAGTTTGATATTGCTTTCATTTTCAAATACCAAAATAGAACTAACTACATTATCAACAAATTCTCTATCGTGGCTTACGATAATCAATGTACCTGTATACTCTGATAATCTATCTTCTAATACTTCTAATGTTTCAACATCCAGATCATTGGTCGGTTCATCTAATACTAAAAGGTTACTGGGCTTGATTAATAATTTGGCAAGAATGATCCGATTTTTTTCACCACCTGATAACACTTTCACTTTGGTCATTGCCCGCTTGGGTGAAAATAAAAAGCCACGTAGATAGCCAATCACATGTCGCTCTTTGCCATTAATCTTGATGTAATCACCACCACCACCAATTATTTGTGCAATCGTTTTTTCAGGGTTCAGTTCACGTTGTAATTGATCGAAATATGCAACTTCTATATTGGCACCGATTTTTACTGTACCAGAATCAGGTGTTATTTCACCGAGTAATATCCTTAATAGAGTACTCTTCCCCACACCATTATTACCGACTAGTCCAATGCGATCACCACGCAAAATTTTCAGTGATAACTTTTCGATTAGTTTGTTGTCACCATAACCATGAGAAATCTTGTAAGCTTCAACCACTTTTCTTCCGGATTGTTCGGCTTGTTCAATATGTATTCGCGCTTGTTGCTGTGGTTTCAGTCGCTTACTGACTTCTTCTCGCATCGCTTTTAAAGCGCGCACGCGACCCTCATTTCGTGTACGCCTTGCTTTGATCCCTTGACGGATCCATGTTTCTTCCTGTTCCAGTTTCTTATCAAACAACGCATTCTTTTTATCCTCTGCCTCAAGTGCTTGTTCTTTATTGAATAGATAATCCTCATAGCTACCTGGCCAGCTCGAAAGTTGGCCACGATCCAACTCAATAATACGAGTCGCTAATCGTTGTACAAAGGCACGGTCATGAGTGATAAATAATACTGCACCGTTAAAATTATGAATACGATTTTCTAACCAGCTTATCGTACTGATATCCAGATGATTAGTTGGTTCATCCAGCAATAATAATTGTGGATTATTGACTAATGCTTTACCCAGCGCGACGCGTCTTCGCCAGCCGCCTGAGAGTTCGGCTAATGTGAGTTCTGCTGGAAGATCGAGTTCAGAAATAATTGATTCAACACGTTGATCAATATGCCAGCCGCCTTCTGCTTCAATCTGTTGTTGTAGATCTTGTAAATGACGAAGTTTAAATTTTTCCTCAAGTGTTTCATCTTCAGATATTCGCTCAAATTCTTGTAATAGTTCCTGTAAATGAGATAAGCCCCTAGCAACAAATTCAGTAACCGTTTGTTCTGAATTTTCAGGAAGTGATTGTTCAAGTTCACTGATACGTAAATGAGATATTTTTACGATTTCACCACTATCAGCTAGTAAATTATCATTTATGATTTTTATCAGTGTAGATTTCCCAGCACCATTACGACCGATTAAACAGACACGTTCACCGCTTTCAATCGATAAATTGATTTGGTCGAGTATGAGTTGATCGCCAAGTTCCAGCGAAATGTCATCAAGGGTAATAAGTGGCATAAACAGTATAGATAGATTTTGCTGGATTATATCTTAATCATGAACGAACTTCAGTGCTTGTCATCCTTTGCTATCATGTTAATTTATGCACTCATCAATTCATAAAGAGTCATGACATGCTTGATAAAATATTCGAAATGCAAACCGAACTAAACGATTATGTATTTTCCAAGAATCAACTAACAGATAATACTGGTGAGAAACTCTCGATGAGTATGATTATTCAGGCTGCCACAGATAAAGATTTCTCAGTCAATCAATTACCAAATCTTTGGTTATCGAATTATTCCAAGGCCATGCGTGAAGAACTAAATGAACTTGATGAGGAATTACTCTGGAAGTGGTGGAGCAAGGATGAAATTGATATGCAAAATATACGTGTTGAATTGATTGATATCCTGCACTTTTTGGTTTCAGCAATGATGTGTGCCGGATTGGATGCAGAAAAGGTCTGTGATATTTATCGACAGAAACACGCAGTCAATTTGAAACGTCAGGATTCAAATTATAACCGCGCTGATAAGACCGAAGATGATAATCAAGCAATAGAATAATTTGTAGGTTTAGCCGATATTATCAAATAACTAATTCGAAATAGTTACAATAAGAAATCTTTTCGAAAAACAGACATAAACTTATTTTTCTATCTCGTAAGGCACAACACTCTCCTGTTCATCAGCATCGGTTCGACTTACGATTGCAATCGCAGTCTCCGTTTCACTTAGATTGCGAGGTTGGTGCGGAACGTTAGGGGGA
>JBCCHP010000160.1:0-2486 GCA_039028675.1 Pseudomonadota bacterium
GTGGCAAACAAGCGCAAAGCTGCGGACGGAAAAGCCCAAGTGTCACCCAAGCGAGCCAAGAATCGTGCTGCTGGCAACTTTAAGAAGAGTCACAAAAGTAGAGAGGCGTATGAAACGAAACATAGTGGCAGAGGTGGTGGTCACCAATTTTCCGGAGGCAATTTACCAGCACCAATAAATTGACCATTCCAACTGTAATAGCTACCTACTTCATTAGATGATTCACTGTAAGACAATGATGCTTCCGGCTCATGCATCAGCCATGGACTCCATGTTGGCCAGGTACGGAGATTAGCAATCGTATTAAATGCTGTTTCGATATCTGTCGAGACTAGACGACTTCTTGAGATAGTGTATTCACCTTTTATTGATGCAAGATAGGCCATACCTGCCATGATTAAAACAATAAAAATAACAATGCTCGAAGTTATCATTTAAATACTCACGATATTGAATGTTGTATTAATGATAATAAAAATATTGCTAATTACTAATGCTAATTTGATTGGTCGGGGTGACAGGATTTGAACCTACGACCCCCACGTCCCGAACGTGGTGCTCTACCAGACTGAGCTACACCCCGAAAAACTAATATTGTCTTTCTACCGAAAATCTAGCCAGTGCATAAAGTGCGTCGAGGTAGTTCGATTGAGGTAGAATATTCAATGCGGAAATAGCCAGTTCTGCCTCTTGTTTCGCAATTTTCGCTGCGTATTCGAGTGCGCCAGTTTGCTCAATGGCTTGAGTAATTTCCTGAATATTGTCTAAACCACCATTTTCTATGGCATCTTGAATAATGTTCGTTTGCTTAGTATCTCCATTCCACATGGCATAAAGTAAAGGCAATGTCGGTTTACCTTCACTTAAATCATCTCCAATATTCTTGCCCAATTCGTCGCTTGAAGAGCTGTAGTCCAGCACATCATCAATTAACTGAAACGCCGTACCTAAATGTCGCCCATAAGTCGCGATAGCTATTTCTTCTTTTTCAGAACGATCAGAAATGACAGCACCAAGCTGTGCTGCCGCTTCAAATAATTTTGCAGTTTTATGGCGAATAACTTCAAGATATCGAGATTCTGTTGTCTCCGGGTCGTGCCGGTTTATAAGTTGTAATACTTCACCTTCGGCAATGATATTCGTGGCATCTGATAGAATATGCATGACTTTCATTGAGTTAATGCCGACCATCATTTGAAACGCTCTCGAGTAGACGAAATCGCCTACTAGAACACTGGCTTCATTGCCCCAACGCTGATTCGCTGTCTGTTGGCCTCGGCGAAGTAATGACGCATCAACAACATCATCATGTAACAACGTCGCCGTATGAATAAATTCAATTATTGCTGCTAAATCATAATGTTGAGTGCCTTTGTAACCAAAACAATTTGCAGAGAGTAATAGCAATGCCGGGCGAAGACGTTTGCCGCCGCTATTTACGATATATTGGCCAAGTTGGGAAATCAGTGAGACATCTGAATGTAAACTGCGCTCGATCAAATCGTTCACTTCGCCCATATCAAGAGAAATAAGTGCCCGAATATCCTCGATACTCATTGCGACGGTTTTTTCTGCTACAGCGTCTATACTACTCATGCTATCTAACTATATGAATTCATTAAAAAATAAATGTATTTTGCCAATTTTCCGAAATCGATACACTTTTCATTAAGATTTTAGCATTCTCAGCTTGTCACAACCTGCTGAATTTCTTAGAATCTGCCTCCTTTGAAAGTCGCACAATTGTGCAAATAACGGAGAATTCAGATGTACGCGGTAATCAAATCCGGTGGTAAGCAGTATAAGGTAGAAAAAGGCGATAAGCTAAAGGTAGAAAAGCTTGCTACTGAAGAAGGCAAAAATGTCGTGATCGACCAAGTGTTAATGATTGCTGATGGTGACGATGTCACAGTAGGAAAACCCTTTATTAGTGGTGCCAAGGTAACTGCCAAGGTCGAAAATCATGGTAGAGGGCCAAAGGTGAAGATAATTAAATTTCGCCGACGTAAACATCATCGTAAGCAAATGGGTCATCGCCAGGCTTACACTGAATTATCAATTACAAAGATCGCGGCTAAATAAGCAGGAGTTAAACGATGGCACATAAAAAAGCAGGCGGTAGTACTCGAAACGGCCGCGATTCCGAATCCAAACGGCTAGGCGTGAAAAAGTTTGGCGGTGAGTCTGTTCAGGCCGGTAATATTATTATTCGTCAGCGTGGTACCAAATATCATGCGGGTTTAAATACTGGGCTTGGTCACGATCATACAATTTTTGCTACCGCAGAAGGCAAAGTTGAATTTAATCAGCGAGGCCCGAAAAACAGAACATTTGTTGATGTGGTAGCGGGATAAGCTAAATCTGTTGTTGAATTTAAAAACCCCGCCACGGCGGGGTTTTTCGTTTCTGCTAAAAAATAAATCAATCAAAACAAATTCTAAATTAATTAATATAGAACTGAAAAAATGAAGTTCGTTGATCAAGCA
>JBCCHP010000161.1:0-2437 GCA_039028675.1 Pseudomonadota bacterium
ATAAGCGGCATTTACAACTTTTAGTTTCTCTCTTTTGCTTTTTGTTCCATCTAAAATGTTTTCCCGTTGGTTTGCCAGCTGATGATTTTGATGAAGTTGCAGGCAATCTTTTCTGGAACGAACTATACAAAACAGGTGGATGGACGCTGTATTGTGGCTATCGCTTTAACCCGGAAGCGATTATAGATGAAAGTGGTGTGGTAGTAATTGATCAACTTTATCCTGTACATAAAATGTTAAAAAAACTAAATTGCAATAGCCGCAAACAATGTAGGCAGGAAAAGACGTCATCTTTCGCTCGCATGGAGGCGGATATGCATAATTTATATCCAGTCTGGCAGGAAGTACAAGTATTGAGGCGCGGCAACCCGTTTGCTGAGCTGGAAGGCGAGGATTGGCGCTTTGCTGAATGTGATTTTGAAAAACGACTGAATGTTGTTGAACCAAGACCGATTGCGAGAGGTAATATTGCACGTGCAATATTATATATGTATACACAGTATCAACTGCCATTATCAAATAATACATTGCAATTAATGATTAACTGGAATCGGAATGATCCTCCAAGTCAACAGGAAAGAGTACGTAATAACCTGATTGAGGAATTGCAAGGTAGCCGAAATCCATTTATTGATCGACCGGCAGAAGCTGAATCTCTTTTACAACAATAGATTTCATCTAGATAATTATCGATTTAATGAAGCTAGAAAAAACGATAATTACGCCAACCAAACGACTTAGTCGTTATCTGAATTATCAATATACACAACTGCAATTATCTGAAGGAAAAACCGCCTGGAGCAGTCTTACATGCATGCCTTGGCAAGCATGGTGTCAGCATTTATTTAGAAATATTGCATTCAATGTTGATCAACATTATCAACTACTCAATCAACAGCAGCTACTATGGCAGTGGCAAGATATTATTCAGCGTTCTGAATATAGTGAAAACATCTTACAAGTACGTGCGACAGCAAAGCAGGCTATCATTGCTTATGAGCGATGTCAGCAATGGCATATACCAATCTTTCCAGACAATATTTTTTTAACGACAGATGCATTGGCATTTAAAAACTGGTGGCAAGTTTATCATCAGCGAATGACAGATAATCAATGGTTGGATGAAACGGTCTTGCCAGATTATCTATTGGAAAATCTTCAGCACTTAAACATTGATAAAGAACTAAGCTTTAGTGGTTTCGATCAATTCACACCACAACAGCTTCAATTCATTGAACGATTACGAAAAGCAGGTGTGACTATCCATATTGAACAAGCGATGGCACGCAATGAATTAGTCTCTCTTTATGAGGCTAGCGATAAACAACAGGAAATTTTGGCCGCTGCCAATTGGGTCAGAGAAGTACAAAAAAATAATCCTCAGGCGAGGATTGGTATTTTATCTCCCAGGTTAGGTCAGCAACGCGAGGAAATGATTCGTCTGCTAAGGCAAACATTATCACCTGAACAGTTACTCACTGATGACGATGATAAAAATACAAATTGGTCAATCTCACTTGGCAAGCCTCTGTCCAATTATCCAATCATTGCCATCGCTTTATTGATATTGAATTTGGGTCGTCGTCGAATATTGATAAATGATCTGAGTAAACTGTTACATAGTCATTTTATACATGGCTTCAAAGACGAGTTAGCATTACGCGCTAAATTTGACCTGATTATGCGTAAACGCGGGTTACAAGAAATCTCGTTAAAGTCTATTTACCGTTTCTCTGAAATAAATGTTGATGGTGATTTAATTTGTCCAAAATTTATACAAGCCTTAAAGAGTTTTGAAATCCTTTATTTAAGTATTGCCAGAAAACAAACGTTTAGACAATGGACTGAAACATTTGCTGAATTATTAACGGCTATGGGTTGGCCAGGCGATGAAGAACTGGATAGTAATACGTACCAAACGGTTGATGCATGGTATGACAGCTTATATCAGTTGGCGAGATTGGATACCAATGATCGAAAAGTCAGCTTTCAAATTGCCTTGAATCAGCTTCGTCAGCGATTGAATGAACTTCGCTATCAACCTGAGACTGTTGAAACACCTGTTCAGGTTAGTGGTCTTGAGGCCAGTGCTGCGATGCAGTTTGATTATTTATGGATCATGGATATGCAAGATGACGTTTGGCCTGAGCCTGTATCAGCAAGTCCTTTTATTCCACTTACTTGTCAGCACGAATATAGTTTACCGCAGGCGACAGCGAGTCAGCGTTTGCAGCAGGCACAAAGGTTCTCTTTTTTCTTTTGGGTGTACAAATCGTACTCGATTCTACGTCCGTCACGCCAAAAGCAAGGATTGACTTTGTAGACTTGGGGGAGAAAACTTTGCTGCTTAACTTTGCCAAGCTGAAAATTATCAATACTTAGTGCCGCTGACTCGCTGTCGCCTGCGGTAAACTATATTCGTGCTGACAAGTAAGTG
>JBCCHP010000162.1:0-2343 GCA_039028675.1 Pseudomonadota bacterium
ATAGCATTGATTGCATCAACATATAAACCATAACATCAGAATATATAACCTAATAATTAAGACAATTTGTAAATAGAAAATTCAAGTTTAATTATTCCTGCTGGAATTCACAAAGCGAGAACCAGCAAGCAAATCAGATGTCAATTTATACTAGGAAAGAAAAGTTATGCTAATACTTAGTCACCGATTGATAGATTAAAATATATGATGTTTCGAATCATCCTTCTTTCACTTTTTGGTTTATTACTCGCCGGTTGCACGGCATCGGATATTCGCAATATTCGTATTCTTGCTGATGACCCTGTCGCCGCAGCCGAACAAATTATTGAAGAAAAAGGGCGTGCATATGCCGCTAATCCCGCCAGCATCCCGGCCGATATTCGAGCGTATCGAGATAAGTTAAAAAGATTTGTCAATTTGGTGAATGACATTTGGGGAGAAGATAAGACGCTAGAGTCTGGGCCCAAAGACTATGTGAAGTACACTGATAATTACTACAATCGGGCACATATAAATTTTGCAGCCGGTACTGTCACCGTTGAGACACTGTCACCCAAGGAGCAGCAACGTTATCTGAAACAAGCCATCGTAACGACATTACTTACGCCGGATGATCCGCGTCAGGTAGATATTTATTCTGATATCACACCAGAAGCAACAGGCAAACCATTTCTTTATGAACAAGTACTGGATCAGGATGGCAAACCTATACAGTGGGAATGGCGTGCAAATCGATATGCAGATTATTTAATTAAATCATCACTTAAAAATGTCACCATTGGTAAGCGAAAGGGTTTAAGGGTCACATTCCCGCTAATAGCAACACATAATCAAATACGTGCTTACAAATATGTCAATCTCGTTAAGAAATACAGCAAAAAATATAATGTAAACGAGAGCTTGATTTATGCCATCATAAAAACCGAAAGTAGTTTTAATCCTTTTGCTGTAAGCCACGCGCCTGCCTATGGTTTGATGCAAATTGTGCCTAGTACTGCTGGCAAAGACGTCTATGCAAAAATAAAAAAACAATCTGGTCAGCCAACACCTGATAATCTCTACAATCCGGACTATAACATTGACATCGGTACTGCTTATATCCAGCTGTTACAAACCCAGTATCTTGCGAAGGTTGCCGAGCAAAACGCTAAACGATATACGGTTATCTCTGCCTATAACGGTGGCGCCGGCAATGTGCTAAAAACATTTTCATCAAACCGAGAACAAGCCGTTGTAATGATTAATCAATTATCTCCGACACAAGTATTTAATCAGCTGACAAATAATCATCCAAAGCAAGAATCAAGGCGCTATCTCATCAAGGTTACCGATGCACAAAAGGAATTCTGGCGTAACAATGGTTTTGCAACACCTAATTAAATCCATTCAATCGAGAAAAATTTCTTGTTTTAAGAAGTCTGTCATTATTTCTGCTCATTTATGAGTGAATACACTGACTTGTATTACTTATTCTGGTAAACAGAAGATAATGAAAAGGCAATACAACAGTTCATTAATTATCTTTGTCATCTTTTTTTTATCAGGTGGGTCCGCCCTGATTTATGAAGGTATCTGGTTTCACTATGCTGGTTTGATTGTCGGTAATAGTGTACTTGCGGCATCGACTGTCATTTCAGGATTTATGGCTGGTCTGGCACTGGGCAACTTCCTGATGGTACGTTATGGATCATCAATTAGTAGGTCAATCGAAACATATTTGATACTCGAAATAATTATTGGATGCTTTGGCATTATTAGTGTCATTCTGTTACCAGCAATGCCATCAATTATGGCGCCACTATTTGCAATTACAGCAGAAAACCCTCTAATTCATAACCCTGTCCGTTTCTTTACCGTATTTATCGTATTACTTATCCCAACAACTGCAATGGGCATGACGTTACCGTTGATGGTAAAACACCTGACACAATTACATGGTAATTTTGGTCAAAATCTGGGGCGTCTTTATGGTTGGAATACAATTGGCGCGGTTTGCGGGATTTTACTATCTGAGTTTTTTCTCATCGAATATTTTGGCCTGCAAAGAACAGGTTATATTGCCGCTCTAATCAACTTTATTCTTGCTTATGTTATTTATTCAAGATTTAAGAACGAGAACCTGCTAGATCAATTTATCAATAATTTAAAGAGAGCATCTATTGAATACAAACTCCCGGTAGTAAAGCTTTTAGTTATTGCATTTATATCTGGCTTCTCATTATTGTCACTGGAAATAATCTGGTTCAGATTTTTACTGCTTAGCATTTCTGGAACTAGCGAAATATTCGCTATCATGCTCGCTTGTGTGTTAGCTGGAATTGGCAGATAAGCCGCCTATGCCAA
>JBCCHP010000163.1:0-2325 GCA_039028675.1 Pseudomonadota bacterium
CGCCTGAGTACTCATTGTTTTACGATAATGGGGTAAATCCCAACGTGCCTGAGTTGAATATTGATAAATTCCTCCCCATTCTTTATCCAGCAATGACATAGCATTATCCAGTGTTTTCATTGCCATATTGGTTTCGCTCTGATCATTTTCTGCAGCTAATGTCATGGAATATTCAACACTGTCACGATCAATAAATTTAATAGGCGATAACAAACCGCCATTATCATAATCGAAACTATTGATATGCATGCTGCGTAAGCGTTGACGACAACGCTCGCTTAATACTGTTTTATCAGCAATACCTTCAGATAATAAAGAAGGGGATGAAATAGGGGCTTCATTCATGGTCTTGAGTAAGCTATGCATGATTTTCTCCTTCATATTGTTATAGCAGGACTGGGTTCTGCATAAACGAGATAACGTAACGGCCCACCTATCTGTAAAGTATCGAATGGATAACAGGTGATTAATATCAGGCCTGAAATTATTGAAGATGGGATAGTATTAATTTCTTCGGTATTGATTATTTGAGTAGCAAACACCTTGAAAGATTGAATAGGTTGACCAGGTAATTCGTAGCGAATAAGTTCACCGATCTTTAATTCATCTAAAAAATCAAAATGTGTATCGCGATGCCCGGATAGAATAATTGCATTTGATTGATTATTAAAAAGACGTCCTGGACCGAATGCTAGTGTTGCACCATTAGCACCGGCCAGGACAATGTGGTTAATATCAAGCGCTGGTACAGCAAGACGGGCGACTGGCCAGGTATCAGCCCATGGCCAGGGTTTGATTGGATCATTACCCTGACTGGTTTTTGACCATGCAGTCTCGAGAAGGAACTGTGCCAATTGTGCCTTGATATGGATGTAGCTGCCCTGAGCGACAAACCAGAAACCACCAACGAGGAGGGAAATAAAACATAGGTTTTTAATTCGCGTAATCATGTGTAAATCCTGAAATTAAATCGTGGTATGACACGCATGATGAAAGCAATAATAAAAAGTATGCTGCCTAGAAGTAAAAATAATTCAGAATGAGTTGCAGTTTGAGGAAAGGGTTGTCCAAACACTTTATTAAAATTCCAACCTGCAGGCAGATGTGTTGGTATCGCCTTGCTATCTAGCTGTTTATCTTTTGATCTTATGGGTGTGACATCTACTGCAACCAGACTGGTGTATTGACTGACTAAATGGTGAGTCAATGCCGTATCAATAATCGTTTTTTTAATCGATTCAAACTCTGCATCACGTTTGAATTCCATCAAGCTGGCAATCTTATTTCTGGCCCATAAAATCGATATGCCTTGATAGATTTTCCCGCCATTCAGTTTTAATTCATTCTCCCAATGTTGTTTATTTATCTCTCCGGTAATTTTAATTTTATCAGGTAGGGATTTTGACTTTGTAGTAATGAGTAGTGGTTCACCTTGATATAAATCATTAATGTTAGCTGGCCACACTTCGATTGAGGTGTTGGTTAACCAATCAATAGCAATATCTTTTAACACCGGTTTTTCGATCTTGCTGAAAAGCGTGTCCATTTGTGTTTGTACTTCATTCAGTTTACCAATGTATGTATAGCTACCTTTGCCGAAACTAGCCGCGCGTCTCATGAAGTAACTATTGGGTGCAGAACCGATCCCTACAGTGAATAAACGGCTTTTCCCTAATTTATTTTTTATTAGTTCGAATAATGTTTGTTCATTTCCAATACTACCGTCTGTAATAAATATGACTTGTCGTAAATAGTCTTTATGTTCTTGATTATCCAAAGCGGTATTAATAGCTGTTGCCATTTCGGTGCCGCCATCAGCATGCAGTTTATTTATGTAACGTATTGCCTTATCCAGATTGGCTGGATTAACTGGTTTTGATGAAGTAAATAAACGAGAGGTATAGGAATTGAACTGGATAATATTAAAACGATCATGAGGTGTTAAACGTCTTAACGCGAGTTCAAGTGCTGATTTTGCCTGTCTGATTGATTGCCCACCCATTGATCCCGAAGTATCAATGACATATATCATTTCTCGTTTTAGGGTAATGGCCTGATCAGTTTCCGGCGGCAATAGCATAATCATGCTATAGATATCATTTTCTATTATTTGCTTAAAATGAGCTGCTCTGGGTGCATCGCTGGGATGTGGCCGCCAACGCAAAACAAAATCACGATTTGCTAATGAAATATCATTACTGAGTGTAATTTTGTAAGTTCGATTTGATTGGTCAATATTGATGGCATGATAAGGACTATCGATATGTTCTATGGCCAGCCCGGCATCCAGATCGATTTTAATTGTGACTCGATTTTTACGCTGAC
>JBCCHP010000164.1:0-2294 GCA_039028675.1 Pseudomonadota bacterium
ATTAAAATTAACTTATTGAAATAAATATAAAAAAAATATGGCATACATATTGCGGAGCAAGTGTTAGTGAAAGCGAGAGCTATTGATGTTTGATTCAGTAGTCTGTCACAACAATGGATTGCTAGGGTTCCGATAGAAGTGAATCACTAACTATGACTGGTCCGAGAGCAATCGACCTTCCCTGAAGGTTACACGGCGGGACAAAAGCCCGGGAGACGACAAGTAATCTGTTCATTGGTATCTCTCGCTCTTTATTCCGTTAACTACATACAAAGGGGAAGTAATATGAATTTCCACAAATCCTTAAGAAAAGGTATTTCTACCGCATTATTTTTCTTTCTTGGTTTATTGTCCATCTCAGTCAGTGCTGCGCCACTTAAAATTGGCTATAGCGATTGGCCGGGATGGGTAGCCTGGGAAGTTGCGATAGAGAAAAATATGTTTGCCGACGCGGGCGTTGAGGTCGAATTTGAATGGTTTGATTATGTGGCTTCAATGGATGCATTTGCAGCAGGTCAGCTTGACGCAGTTTCCATGACCAATGGTGATGCGCTTGTAACTGGTGCAACAGGCGCGAGTAATACGACCATTCTAATCAATGATTACAGTAATGGTAATGACATGATCGTTGCATTGCCGGGTATCGAAACCATCGCAGACCTTAAAGGTAAAAAGATCGGTGTTGAGGTTGGATTTGTTGGACACCTATTGTTGCTTAATGCCTTGGAAAAAAGTGGTTTGACTGAGGCAGATGTTGAACTTGTAAATGTACCAACCAATGAAACTCCTCAAGTATTGGCATCAGGAGATGTTGACGCAGTTGTTGCCTGGCAACCCAGTTCAGGCCAGGCATTATCATTAGTACCTGGCTCAAAAGCAATTTATACCTCTAAAGATGAACCTGGATTAATTTACGATGTGCTTGCTGTAACACCTGAAAGTCTTGCGGCTAATGAAGAAGCCTGGAGCAAGGTGATCGATGTTTGGTATCAAGCAGTTAGTTTTATTAAAGATCCTGCTACAGAGGCAGAGGCATTATCCATTATGGCTGCGCGAGTGGGTCTTTCACCAGAAGAGTACAAACCATTTTTGGCTGGTACCAAAATTCTAACGCTGGATGAAGCTCAAGGATATTTTGCAAAAGGCGATGGTTTTACATCGCTTTATGGTTCTTCAAAAATTTCTGACGATTTCAATTTGAAATATGAAGTTTATACAGAACCTCAGGACATAGATGCTTATATTGATCCTTCTTTAAAAATGTCAAAATAGTGACATTGGCTAATTTGTAATGAGTTCAACACCCTGGTTTGCGCCGCGTGTCGCTTTGTCACTAAAGCGCACCAGGGTGCTTACAATAGCTTCTTTTTTACTGCCATTATTAATATGGTCAGCGATAAGCTACTTGCCTTTTCTCTGGCACCCAAAAGTCAAAATTCTTGAGAAGGGCGATGTCAGTTATTTCAAGACGGACATGTTAGTTGACCGAGAGGTCTTCGATAAGGAAATAAAAAAGATAGAGGCAGCCGGGCAAACGTTACCTATTGGTAAACCAGCCAATCCGATTTATTTACCGGCACCGCATGAAGTTGCAAAGGCATTTGTCACTTCTTTCACAACAGAACCACAGAGAAAAAGTGAAAAGTGGTTACATGAAAGCCTATGGCATAGCATTACGATCATATTTTGGGGCTTTACACTGTCTTCTTTGGTCGGCGTCCCATTAGGTGTATTTTGCGGGACTTATATGGCCGTGTCTCGATTGTATGAACCGTTTGTAGAATTTTTTCGTTATTTACCCGCACCTGCATTTGGTGCGTTAGCTGTAGCGATTCTGGGCATCCATGATGGACCTAAAATTGCCATTATTTTTATAGGGACTTTTTTCCAACAAGTATTGGTGATCGCAAATACAACACGCAAACTTGATATTGCCTTACTCGAGGCGGCACTGACGTTAGGCGCCAAACGCTTGCAACTGTTATTCAAGGTTGTCATTCCCGGTATTATTCCTGATCTTTATCGCGATCTCAGAATACTTTTGGGTTGGGCATGGACCTATCTGATTGTGGCCGAATTAATTGGTACCAGTTCCGGTATCACCTGGTTTATTACACAACAGGCTCGTTATAAGAATTTTGATAATGTGTTTGCTGCAATCATGATGATTGGAATTATTGGCTTGTTATCAGACATGATTTTAGCAAAGCTAGGAAAACATATCTTTCCCTGGGAACGCTCAGCTAACAAGGGTTAATACATATGACAAAAATAGAACTTCCCAGTTATCTTGA
>JBCCHP010000165.1:0-2238 GCA_039028675.1 Pseudomonadota bacterium
GATCTACGGGTAAGACGGCAGCATCATTTTCTCAATTTTCTCAATGCAGAAATGAGCTGTTGAGTGTTGTTCGGAGTTCTGAGCAACAGCCCATCTGACACTGCAGCATTCAGTCAAATTGAAAATCCTAAAAATTTTGCCGTGTCCTCAATGTCCTCAAGCTGCAAGAGCACAAACCGGCACATGTAAAACCGCAGCATTTGCCTTACCGGTTTTATCCAACATCGACTTAAAAATTAAACCCCCTCAAGTACTAGTGCTCGCACCGACGCGTGAACTGGCGATACAGGTGGCTGAAGCCTTTCAAAAGTATGCCTCACACATAAGGAACTTTCATGTACTACCAATTTACGGCGGACAAGACTATCGAGGACAAATCAATGCTTTGCAACGCGGTGTTCATATAATTGTTGGTACACCTGGCCGAGTCATTGATCATATCCGTCGTGGAACCTTAAAGCTTGATAGCTTAACAACTTTGGTCCTCGATGAAGCGGATGAAATGCTACGCATGGGATTTATTGATGATGTTGAATGGGTACTTGAAAAAACACCATCAAACAGACAAATTGCACTATTCTCAGCTACTATGCCACAACAAATCAGGCGCATTGCTAACCGCTATCTGAATAATCCGGCAGAAATAACAATAAAACTAAAAACAACGACTGCAGAAACAATCCGCCAGCGTTACTGGCCAGTCAGCGGTATCCACAAGCTGGATGCGCTTACCCGCATACTTGAAGCCGAAGTATTTGATGGAATATTAATATTTGTTCGCACAAAAACCTTAACAGTAGAACTGGCAGAAAAACTTGAAGCACGTGGATTTGCAGCAACAGCTTTGAATGGTGATATCGCTCAAAAGCAGCGTGAGCGAACAATCAAGCAATTAAAAGATGGGAAAATAGATATTCTTGTTGCTACAGATGTCGCCGCACGAGGCCTTGATGTAAAACGAATCAGCCACGTCATTAATTATGATATACCGTATGACACTGAGTCATATGTCCATAGAATTGGACGTACCGGTCGCGCTGGGAAAGATGGTGATGCGATATTATTTGTAGCGCCACGCGAAAGGCGTTTATTAAGCGCCATCGAAAAAGCAACCCGAAAAAAAATTGAATTAATGGAATTACCTTCGACAGATATCATTAATGACAAGCGTATCTCGAAGTTTAAGCAACGTATAACCGACACTCTGGCAAATGATGATCTCTCACAATTCTCACAACTGATTGAACAGTATCAACATGAACATAACACGCCAGCAGTTGAAATTGGTGCAGCTCTAGCAAAATTATTGCAAGGCAATAGTCCTTTACTACTAAAAAATAAAACTGCACTAAAACCCGTACGCGAAAAAAATGGTGCTCAAGTTAAAAAACAACGTAATGATCGTAATAATAAACAAACTGATAAATCAGGAAATGGCATGGATCGTTATCGGATTGAAGTAGGCCATGACCACAAAGTAAAGCCGGGTAATATTGTCGGGGCAATTGCTAGTGAAGGCGGTTTAGAGAGCAAATATATTGGTCAGATTAAGATATTTAATGATCATAGCCTGATCGACTTACCCGAGGGTATGCCCAAAGAAATATTCAAGGAGTTGAAAAAAACCAGGGTTTCCGGACAGCAACTACGAATCAGTCGACTTTGTGATACAGACACTCCCAAACCAAAACGTAGTAAAAATAAAACCAAGAATAAGCGCAGCAGGAGTTCCAATTCATCCAGGCAAAAAAAATCTAAATCCTAAAATAATCACTGCCAGTGCTCAATTACTCAAGCGCACTATGAATAACTTATGTTTTGACCAGAATTTTATCGAGCTGATTTGCAAACAGCCTGCGATCACGATGATTGTAGGCAGATTGCCCACCAGTTTGAATACCACTGCTACGTAAAGTATCCATTAAATCACGCATACTGAGCAGGGACTGGATTGTGCTGGCTGAAAAAAGTTCGCCTCTTGGATTTAATGCCTGCGCATTTTTTCCAAGTACTTCTGCTGCTAGAGGTATATCGCTGGTGATTACCAGATCATCTTTTTGAATACGTTTTATAATTTCATTATCGGCAGCATCAAGCCCGGCGGGCACTTGTAAAAATTTTATATTAGCTAAATTTGGTTTTCGGATCGACTGATTAGCAACCAATATTAATTCCAGCCCTGTTCTTTCAGCTGCACGAAATAAAATCTCTTTAGCGGGAACAGGACACGCATCTGCA
>JBCCHP010000166.1:0-2235 GCA_039028675.1 Pseudomonadota bacterium
GTAAAAGGCAAGTTGGGATCGATCTCGCGCAGGGCGGCCCGAGCCGAAGCTCTCCGCCTTGTAAGAAAACATAGCGCAATCCATCCTTATATAGTCGTGTGAAAATATCTTTGATTTGGATTCGACTTAATTCATAGCGGCCTAAATTTAATGGTAAATCGCAATAAGTACATTTTGAATTACACTTGAGATTTATCTCAAATACAGCCATCAGTGGTTTGCCCTGAACAATATTTGCTAGTGGCTTTAGTTTATTCGTCAACATTTATCTAAAGCTCGCAAAAAAACCTTGTCTCATGATAGGCAGTTTTAATTCATAACAACTCATGATCAAAAATATGTCGAAGAAGCTACGAAAGAGTCCGCGCTGCTCAAATTTACGTGAGGAAGTTACAACTGTTTTGGGTAATAAAACAGGGTAAGTATGTTTAACAATCAATTCGCTGATTAAGACATCTTCCAGAATTTGTTCTTCCGGAAAGCCACCAATGTCATTGAATAAACGACGTCGAATAAACATGGCCTGATCACCATACATGATTCGACTTCGATTGCAGCGCCAGTTATGTAACCAGGAAACAAAGCGTAAAAACCAATGATCCCTGGAAAACTGTTGTTGGAAGCAACCAGCTTGAATATGAGTGTGCTCAGTAAGCGAATGTATCGTTTGTAGACCATCGGCTGGTAATAAAGTATCCGCATGCAAAAACAACAACCAATCACCTGTTGCCCGGACAGCGCCGACATTCATTTGTTTTGCTCGACCTCTTTTTGCTATAACCAGTTCTACATTTTCTACTTTTCTGGCGATTTCCTGGGTGTTATCTTCACTACCACCATCACAAACAATTATTTGGATCTGCTGCTGATCGCTTATTTGCGCAAGAATATTTTCTAATGTTTTTGGCAAAGCCTTTGCTTCATTCAATACTGGAATGACGATACTAATCATGTGCGTTGTGTTGCAATCCAGTCTGGTAATTCCGCATAAAACTCATCGATGTAGTGTTCCGCACTTTCATCAAAATACTCAAATAGTTCAGTAACAGATAACATTAAAGCTTCAAGTAAATGTAAATAATCCTGACTGCGTTGTTGCAGATAATCTGGTACATCCTCTGAATCAAATAAACTATTAAAACGTTTTATTCCAAAAGTATGATGTGCGTCTTCCTGTCCTAATATCAGATGTCTGACCCTGCGACACATAAACCCAACATCTCGATAATCAAATCCTGCGCTAATATGCTGAACTGCAACATCGCCAACACCTTCAAGCATAATCTGCATGCCGAGCAAAGATTCTGCTTTATCGCCTCGATCAAGTGCTTCAGTTACTAGTTGCCGATAGGTCTGCATTTCTTTCTGTCCGGGCACATTGATCACACCGCGAGGAGCCAGGATTCCAACGCCTGATTTAAATACCTGTGAATGAAAGCGTTCTTGTCTTACCTGATTTTTCAGGAAACGTTGCGAACGTTTATCGGTAAATAGTTCTGCCTGTTTTTTTGCACAATCAAAGGCCAATTGTTCGCCCTGTAATAAAAAGGCAAACAATCTGGCAATCTGTTTTTGCTCGTCAGCTGGAAAAAACATAATGCGGCTAATTTATAGCTGTGCCATTGAGAGACCAATCGTACTTCATGTAATTTAATCGAAACCCATCTTTTGCCAATAGTGCGGCTACCTCAGTATTATCGACGTACTTGGCAAGATATTTTTGAACAGAGCCCGCTGGTTGTTTAAAATCTTCAGGGAACCAATCAAATATTTTCGAAACTGAAGCGGTCTTATTATTTAAATCAAATTTATTTTTTGTGGCATCATTTAAAAATGCAATTGTATTGGCTTCTAATTGCTGTTCCAGTTTGCCCGCCGTATAGGCTTCGGCAATCAAGACTGGACAGGAAGCCGAGGCACAGTTAATTGCGAAATGAATTCTTGGTTCACTGAAAGGAATAATGATATCTCTTTCCAGGTCATACAGATTTATTTCCATTCCAGCTACCTGATATTTGGTGGATTTGAAAAAAGTAATGCGTGAAAAGAAGCCTCCTGGGCTTAATCCATCCAGAATACCCTTTATGGTTAGTGCATTATAAGCATTAATCCAAAATGAAAGTTTTTCATCCGTATTGGTAAATGTGTCGGGGTTAGTATTCGCGAGATAATCAAGATACTGATTAAATCGCGCATCCGCTTGAATACCAGGATAGTTTACTTGTCCAGTCGCAC
>JBCCHP010000167.1:0-2185 GCA_039028675.1 Pseudomonadota bacterium
AGCGAGAATAAAAAGGCGTATCTTCAAGTGTCTTCATTACACTAGCAGATTTATCATCACTATAAGTTTCACGTTTTATACGCCAGCCTGTTGTTGCTAATTTCGTCTGTTCTGGCGCGTTAAATTTTTCTATGTGACCTTTTCTGTCTATCAAAAGATTAATCATTGTTTGTTGTCTATCTCTTCGGCTTATGTCATACAATATTGCAGTTCGGTTTGTAAGCGGCGCCCTTGACCAATTCCAATATATAAAATCTTTTTCTAGTGGTCGTTCCCCCTGATTACTATCGAAATACGCCTCACCTTGCCAGGATAAATCAGGTTCAAGAAAATTGACTTCCACCCTTGATATTGGCGATATCGGATGCCATAAATGTCGTCCTGCTTCATCGAGTTTTTCTCGATGATTATTTAATGTATCCGGGAATATTTTGATTTCACCCTTTAATGATGATGGCCAGGGAACGGTAATTTCTTTGATAGAAATTTTAAAATGATCTTTTTCCCAAATTAATGAACTGGGGCCAATTTGAAGATAGTCCGGACGCCTGCTCAAGGCATCAATACCACGTTCAGTCATCGCCCAATGTTTATATTTACTGCCATACAACACCACATTCATTGCACAATGATTAAGCGGATCAGTTGCTCGTTTATTTCTTGACCATGCATAGTAAGGTGAAAACACGTTGCCAAGCATGGCAATGACAGTAATCGCATGATGCTGATCATCACTAATCGCATCAAGATACCACCAGCAATAACCATCTTTTGCAATATTTAAATCAAATTTTGGATAAGGGATAGTCATACAATTCAGTCAATGATCACTTTTGATCTTGTAATAGTCTATCTGCAGCGAGCTTTCCGGATGTTGCTGCCATTGGAATGCCAGCGCCTGGATGTACGCTTCCGCCTGCAAGATATAATCCCTTAATTGGTGTTGCAGAACCGGGTCGTTGAAAAGAAGCCAACCAACCATGAGATGCTTTTCCATAAAGCCCACCACCAGTTCCAGGAAAAAATTGTTCGAACTGATTAGGCGTAGTAATTCGACAATCTTCATTCGCAAAATCAATTTGCAAACCACAGTCAGACAAAAATTGAAAGACTTCTTGTTGACAATCCAGAATCATTTGCTCGGTAAAATTTTGATGATCACCCACTGCAGGCGCATTAACCAAACAAAACAAACGTTCTTTATCAAGTGTTGTCTGATCATTATTATCATTCCTGTCTTGTGCACAAACATATATCGTTGGGCTGTTAGGCAATTTGTTGCGTTTAAATATATTTTCAAACTCTTGCTGATAGTTATTGCCAAAAAATACATTGTGATGGACTAATGGAAATCCACTAGTTTTGGCAGACATAGACCAGGTTATTGCTGATAACGAGCGTTGACTTTGTTTGGTTTTATATTTATCAAATTTAACTTCCTCGCCTAGCAAACCATGACCTAGTGCTGCATGGTCCCCGTTAAAGATGACATTTTCAGTCTCTATGATCTCGCCAGAGTCTAGCTCTATCGATTCTATAGCACGATTTTTAATGCTGATTTTCTTTACACCGGTGCCAAGACGAAAGTTGACGCCGGCCTTAATTGCTAATTTCTTCATCGCTTCAACCAGCTGGTACATGCCACCTTCAATTTTCCAAACACCAGCCTGTTCAACATGTGCAATAAGCATTAATGTTGCGGGTGCTTGATAAGGTGATGAGCCCATATATGTAGAGTAACGACCAAACAATTGTTGTAAGCGCGGATCATGAAATTGTTTTGCCAATGCTTGCCAAAGTGTGACAAAGGGATTGAGTTGCAAGAGCCGCTTGAAATTTATTATTCCAACTCGATGAGTCAGTGTAATTGGTGAGGGACGTGTACTTAACATGAAAGGATGTTCCAATGTTTGAAAGATCGCTTTTGCTTGCCGACAAAATTCCCTGTAACGGATACCCTCCTCTTTACCGGAGAAATCATTTATTGCCGCTACGGTCTCATCAATATCTGCATATAAATCAAGTCGTTCTTCCAAACCCCAGGCAAGTCTTGACGATCATATTAGTATTAAACCAATTGACATATTGGCAAGACATGCCTGGGGTTTGGAAGAACGACTTGATTTATATGCAGATATTGATGAGACCGTCGCGGCAATAAATGATTTCTCCGGTAAAGAGGAGG
>JBCCHP010000168.1:0-2185 GCA_039028675.1 Pseudomonadota bacterium
ACGTAATCGCTTACTGACAATACGGGTATCTTCCGGGTTATAGGTTATGCTGTAATAAGACCCCATGGTTTCGCCGGTAAGTACAGGCCAGCTGGGTTCTTGTTTGCTGCATGAGAAAATCATGCAAAGAAGTAGTGATAGATAAATGACTTTCAGATTTCGCATACCTTATGACAGGCTAATTGATAATACTGATGAGTATATCAAGGGCAGTGGCTAAGCGTTATCAGATCTTTCGCTATTTGCTTAATAAAATTGCCAGTTAAAATCGTTGCCACTCTAGTAGTGGTTCATCCATTAATGCGATTTGTTCTCGAAGAGTTAGTATTTGTTCTTCCCAGTATCGTTGTTCATTAAAAAAAGGAAAGGCAATAGGAAAAGCAGGATCCTCCCAACGTTTTGCTAACCATGAAGAATAATGAATCAAACGTAGTGTCCTTAATGCTTCAATCAAATGTAATTCTGCAGCATTAAAATCTCTAAACTCTGTATATCCTTCAAGAAAGTCATTTAAACCTTTTTTCATGAATTCGCGATCGCCGGATAAGAACATCCAGATATCTTGTATAACTGGCCCCGTCCTACTGTCATCAAAATCAACCAGATAAAATTGTTCATCGCGAAATAAAATATTCCCCTGATGACAATCACCATGTAATCGAATGTTATTGATTTCCCCGGCCTGATCAAAACGATGTTTGATACGTTCAATTACAACTTCAATTGTAGTTGTATAGGACTGAGTCAGTTCAATGGGAATAAAATTATTTTCGAGTAAATACTGTGAGGACTCGACGGCAAATTCTTCGATTGATATTTTTCCGCGTGCGAGAAAAGCGTTAGCCGAACCAACATTATGCAATCGGGCGAGAATTCGACCAAGTTGCTGCAGATGATCAGGATTATCAAGTTCTGGTGCATAACCACCAAACCGTCGATATATTGAAAAACGATATCCGTGAGAATGAAAAAGTGATTGATTGTTAATTTTTAGCGGCGGTAAGACAGGTATTTCGTTATCATTTAATTCTTGTGTAAATTGATGTTCTTCCAGAATCATTTCATCTGACCAGCGCTCAGGTCGATAGAATTTAGCAATGATTGGCAAGTCATCTTCAATACCTATTTGATAAACCCTATTTTCATAGCTATTTAATGCCAGTATACGTTGATCGGATATTAAACCTGTCGATTCGATGGCATCAATAATAGTATCTGGTTTGAGCACAGAAAAAGGGTGATTATGTGTCGACTCACTCATCAATTTAGTCTATCAGATGTGAGATAATAATCTTGCAAGATGCTTATAATTAACAATGATGGAAACCACTCGCCTATTAAAAAGGTAATTAACCGTCTAAGCTTATTCATTATTAAAAAATAATTAATTATTCTGAAAATATGTCTGGCGAATTAACACGTTTACAACAAGATGCCGATTCTGGTGATATTGAAGCACAATTGCAGCTTGCGGATCTGTATGAAAATGGAATTGGTGTGGTAAATGATTTCGGTCAGGCTGCCTATTGGTATCAATTAGCAGTAGCACAAGGTTCTGTTAAAGCACATTCAAAACTTGGGCAAATGTATTTACGAGGTGTTGGAGTTGCGAAAGATGAAAAACAGGCGGCAAATTTACTTAAATTCGCGGCGGAAAAAAATGATAGTACCGCAGAAGCTAACCTCGCCTGGTGTTATCAACATGGTCTAGGTGTCGAGCCTGATTTAAAAAAAGCCTTTCATTATTACTTATCTGCAGCAAAACTCGGTAATGCAGGTGCGCGCTACAATCTGGCATTTATGTATTCGGTAGGTACCGGTATTGAAAAGAATTTACTAGAAGCATTTCACTGGTATGAATTGGCTGCAAAACAAGGACACATGAAAGCACAATTAAATTTGGGGTTAATGTTAGCGAAAGGCGAAGGCATTGAAACAGATGAAGCGAAAGCCGCCTATTGGTATAAAGAGGCTGCAAATCAAGGCTATGCCAAGGCGCAATATAATCTGGCATTGATGTATGGTGGTGGTGTTGGTGTTGAACAGGATGATGAAGCCGCATTTAAATGGCATCAACTAGCAGCTGAGCAAAATTATGCCCGTGCCCAATTTAATATTGGATTATTTTATGCGCATGGCCTTGGTATAGGGCAAGATTACGAACAAGCCAGACACTATTTTAATC
>JBCCHP010000169.1:0-2148 GCA_039028675.1 Pseudomonadota bacterium
GAATTGAATTGAGTGTGGTGTAAAGATATTGAATAATATCATCTACCCAACCTCGAAAAAATCCAGCCATAGCGCCAAGAATAATAGCTACTGGCAGCATCACCAGAGTCGTCAGTGAGCCAATTAGAATTCCTGTTCGAATACTCTTTACAGTTTGATAGAAAACATCCTGGCCGACTTTGTCCGTGCCAAAGAGATGGTACTGGGCACCAAGTGACATGGTCCCTACGATAATTAAAGTTATTATCCCGCTAGTGATCGCAACAGCACGCAGAGGATAGATTGTTTCACCTTTAAAGGTTGAATGTAAATAATCAGAATATTTTTGGTCAGTCGATTTTGCTCGCCAATAAATAATCACCAACCAGGCAGGCAGCCAAAGAGTTAGTGCTAGTACCACCGCCTTTAAAATAATTTTTAAAATATCACCCGTCTTTTCCTGAACAGGATCTACAAGATGCGCTCCCCCATACTCAAGACGAGGATAAATCTGCTCGACACTACCATCTTCATAACTAACCATTTCTTTGGAAAAAAGATGAGTGGACAAAGGCGCTGAAAACGTTTTTTCGACATGTGTACGCATTGGAGTCATCGCAATATCAAGCACACTTAAAATTTCATTTGAATACTGATGATCAGAATCACCGCTATTTTCAAGCTTCGGATGAAAATGTAAAGAATCCAAAATGGCAATGGAATAGAACGTCAATAGTACTACCAAGGAGACAACACCTGTGGTGCGCTTGACTACTTTTTGCCAGGGGCGACGCAAGTGTTCTCGACTACGCGCAATAAATACAAAACTGATTAATCCTGCTGTTAACAAAAAGAACAGCGCATCAGTAATGAGTATGACAGGTTGAAATGGCATAATTAGTTCAACCTAATACGTGGATCGACCAGCGTGTAGGAAATATCAGTCAGTATCAAACCTATGATATACAAGACAGAACCCAGATACACCATAGAACGGACAATAGCAAAATCCTGGCGATTAATTGCATCAATGGTATAACTGCCCAGACCCGGAATTCCAAAAAAGTTTTCGGTTAGCAAACTACCCATAAACAATAGAGGTAACACAACGACCACACCTGTCAGAATCGGTATAAGCGCATTGCGTAATACGTGCTTAAACAGCACGACCTGTTCTGACACTCCTTTTGATCGAGCAGTACGAACATAGTCCTTGCCGATCTCTTCAAGAAAAATAGTGCGGTACCAACGCGTACTTGCACCAATACCACCTATGATGCCAATAATTACTGGTAAAATTAAAAACTTTGCAGCTTCTATCCCTGTATCGTAACCAGAGATGGGTACTATTTTTAGGAGTTTACCGATAATAAACTGCCCGCCGATAATATAAAACAATGTTGAAATTGACATTAAGGCCACACATAAAACGACAGCCCAATAATCGATATAGGTTCCGCGAAAAAATGCAATGATCAGCGCAAACGTGATGGTCACCAGCAAACCGACTAATAAATTAGGAATCGCAATTGCCAAACTTGGCCACATGCGATTACTGATGTCGTAACCTATATTACGACCGCTGTCTGAGTTACCAAAATCAAACACAAATAAACGAATCGACTTTTGGTAAAAAATTGTGTCGGTAATCTTTTCCAGGCCAGGTGAATCCTGATTATAAAATAATGGTAAGTCATAACCGCGTTCGCGCTTCCAGTCTTCAATTTGCTGTGGGGTGGTATGTTTTTGACCTAGCTGGGCCATGGCCATATCATCCGGTGTATTTACAACAAAAAACAATAGAAAAGTAATTACATTGATGCCAATAAGAATTGGAATCGCATATAGCAAACGGCGAATAATATAACTTGTCATAAGGCTTTCGCCCTTTCTCGCAAGTAAAATCCGCGCACTGCAGGCACAACGGTGACAACCAACACAATCAACAGCACATATAGTGGCCACAAAATCGGCTTATTCCAGGCAGCACGCTCTTGTGCACGCAATACAGGATCAACCCGCCTGTATTTCATCGTATTATTCGCCATAAGATTGGGTTTAACATTTTTGTACCACCCATGATAAAGCGAATAGGCCTTCGGATAAAAAGCAAATACCCAGGGAGCGTCAGCTCTGACAATATCATTCATCTGCCTGATTATATGCAGA
>JBCCHP010000170.1:0-2101 GCA_039028675.1 Pseudomonadota bacterium
CTGGCACTCTTCGGTAAACCATCAGCTGCAAGTTTCATTCTTGCTTCATGTACCTGACTGGCTGGTACCATCACGGCACCGCTTGCATGATCCAGTTTGAATTGTATTCCTGCTTTTTGTAAAGCTTCTACAACTTGAGAAGCATCCTGATTAGATAAACTGCCATAAAGCAAACTATAGTTAGGTGTTTGCGACCACAATACAACATAAACACCTACAGCTACGCTTGCTGCAATGGCGAACAAGAACCCTATCTGTTTAAAGAATAAGGTTCGTTTTACATCTGGTGGGATTACTAG
Source organism: Pseudomonadota bacterium (assembly GCA_039028675.1). GTDB lineage: Bacteria > Pseudomonadota > Gammaproteobacteria > Eutrophobiales > Eutrophobiaceae > JANQNX01. The sequence goes on from JBCCHP010000170.1 coordinate 300, forward strand.
TGTCGCTTCCTGAGCTGCCATAACCGATACCTGCTATTGTTAGACCTGCATATTCATGATTTCCTGGTAGGCGGAAATCAGTTTATTTCTGACTTGTGTCATTGCTTGAAAAGATATTGAAGATTTTTGAGAAGCAATCATGACGTCTGTCAAATCCACATTAGGATTACCTAATTCGAATTGTTTTTGTAATTCGCCTGATGTCTTTTGCGTTTCATTTACCTTATTAATTGCATCATTAAACATGCTCGTAAAATCTGGTGAATGATTGTTTGCAACAGCTGTCGTATTATTTCCATTTGCTTGATCAGCCATTGCACGCATCTGAATGAGTAATTGATCCATTTTTATTTCATTCATGTGATGAACTCCTTAAATAATTTTCTACGCTGGAATACTAATGCCTGCCTCACGCATACGAGCTAACTTATAACGCAAGGTTCGAGGGCTGATACCGAGTTTCTCAGCCGCTGTTTTACGACTACCCATATTCTCTTTTAATACCTGAATAATCATATTATTTTCGTGCTCTTTTAAATCGTCTCCTAAACTACTATCTGCAGGTGCATAATTATTTCCGATATAAAACTGTTGTTCTGCTTTAGCCTTGTTCTGATTATCATTATTGGTATTTTCAAAATGAATTTCATTAGCTGTAATAACATTCTCATTTTGGAGAATTAATGCGCGTTGCATAACATTATCCAATTCACGTACATTGCCTGGCCATAAATGATTTAATAATGCATTTATTGCATCGTTATCTATTTTAGGTAAAGCAAGATTACTGTCACTTGTTGTGCGCGCCAGTAAATATTCCGCAATAGGAATAATGTCGTCTTTGCGGTCTCTTAATGAAGGCATATTGATAGGAAAAACATTTAATCTGTAATATAAATCTTCCCTGAAATTATCTGCATCGACTTCCGATCGCATATCTCGATTAGATGTAGCAATCACTCTGACATTTAAATCGATTGTATTTTGATCGCCAAGTCTTTCTACTGTTTTTTCCTGTAGAACTCTTAGTAGTTTTGCCTGTAATGGCAAACTCATTTCTGAAATTTCATCGAGTAATAAGGTTCCATCCTGTGCTTGTTCAAACTTACCTGGACAGGATTTATATGCACCGGTATAAGCTCCTTTTTGATAACCAAATAACATTGCTTCCAACATGTTTTCAGGAATCGCAGCACAATTGATAGCAATAAAAGGTTTTTCTCTTCTACTGGATTGTTGATGAATATACTGTGCTATTACTTCCTTACCCGTACCACTTTCACCAGTAATCATTAATGTCGCATCGCTATCTGCAACACGATTTGCTAATTGTTTAACAGCAAGCGTATTTGTATCGACAGCAACAAAACCGGTCTTTGTATCATTCAAAATAGTGGGTAAAAACTGACTAATCTTACTAACTAATACTTCAGGCTGGAATGGTTTGACGAGATAATCAATCGCACCTAGTTGAATTGCATCTACTGCCTGTTGGATCGTACCGAAGGCAGTCATTAATATTATTGCTTAAGGCCATAAAGGAACTTATGGAGTTAAGCCTATGATTAGAAGCCAAGTTCTCCTATCCAAACCTGCCGATTTGGGCGAGGCCATGTAGCGAGCGCAAGCTATAGATGATATATTTTACCCACGGGCGACCAATAATCCATACCACGTGAGATTGGGGAGGAAGCCCCTGCAAAGGAGGGACAGAGACCCAAGGCCATTTGTTCCAATGGACCTCGATGCAACATAAGACAAAGCTGCCCGGTTCCGAAGAGGCGCCTGTTTTAACTGTGGCC
>JBCCHP010000171.1:0-2046 GCA_039028675.1 Pseudomonadota bacterium
AAATAGAAGGGAACAATTAATCAAGGTGCAGATGATTAATATATCTTGTTAATTTCAAGAAACTAATAGTTTTCATAGTCTTCTTGAATTTTCCTTAAGTTATACATTTACAAAACGATTAACAAATTGTGACGTACATCACAGGAAAAAAAGTTATATTGTGTAATGTACATCCATGAAAAAAAATAACGTTTTTACTGGAAACTATCAATAATGCTCGATAAATTTTTTGCCAAACCGATTGAGATCATAGTAGGGGAACAAACACTTAAATTTAGCTCGCTATCCGACTTCGAATTTACGCTGGCAGGTAGAACATGCGTTCCATCTCGTAAAATTACGCAAATGGTTAAATTTAGTACTGATGAGTTAAAGAAAGAAGCTCGTACAATCAAGGAAGTTGAAAAGCGCTTCGTCGGCATGCTATCTGATTCAATTGAAGATACTGATAGTATAAATCGTGCCTTACGTTCACTCGATTCCCAGATTTTTTCTCAAGATAATCAGTGGCGAGCGATTATACATGGTTTAAACAGTGTTGAAGATGATGCCTTGAACCCGTTTCGTCGAGTCGCTGTTGTTAAATATATGCAATACCTGTCTTCTAGACAGGAAATAATTAAATATCTCTATTCTGACAAGAAGAAATCTTCAAAAGGAAGCTCTGCTGGCGATGAAGCGGACATCAGCGCTGACTTGTTAAAAGACACCCTCGTGCTAGAAAACACCGTATTTGAGCCATTAGAAGAAACTGGTAAAAACAAGGCAATGGAGCGCATGTTAAAAGGCGAAAACGTAACTGTTGCACTTAAAGCAGGCGAGACCATTGATATCTTTCTCTCAAAACATGAATGCAAAATCGTCGGCGGTAAGCCAAATAAATTCATTGATCAGGAAGGTCGCAGTTATGAATTGCAAGTAGGAAAAAATACAATTGGACGAGATGCGAAATGCACAATTATGATTGATCCAAAGTTGCGTGATATTTCTCGAACACATTTAATCGTTGAGTTGGATCAGGATAACACGCTATATATGACAGACTTTTCTTCACATGGGACTTACATCACTGCGAAATACATGGAAAGCCATTCATTCTTATAGCTTTAAGATAGTAAAAGAGTTTTGATTGCTAGTAATCTGGCAGTTCTGTGCCGGTAAAGTATTCTTCCAATTCTTCTTTGCTGGCTGCCTGTGAAGATTGTTCTACCAATTCCCTTGTAAGATGAGGAGCAAATAATCGCATAAAGTCATACATATAAGTGCGTAAGAATGTTCCTTTACGAAATCCTATGCGGGTCACACTGGATTCAAATAAATGACTGGCATTCAATGCCACTAAATCTGCGTCGAGTTTTTCATCATATGCCATGCTAGCAACTATACCGACACCTAATTCAAGTCTGACGTAAGTTTTAATGACGTCAGCGTCAGAGGCAGTAAATACAACTTTTGGCGCAAGACTCAATTCCCGAAATGCCTTATCCAATTGTGAGCGGCCGGTAAAACCAAACACATAGGTGACAATGGGATATTCCGCCAGCTTCTCCAACGTCAGTGGTTTATTTGCGACTAGCGGGTGATTTGCCTTGACTATCACACTTCGATTCCAGCGATAACAAGGCATCATGACAAGATTGTCAAACAGCTCCAATGCTTCGGTGGCGATAGCAAAATCAACCTTGCCTTTCGAGGCTAACTCTGAAATTTGCATCGGTGTTCCCTGATGCATATGCAGGGATACGTTTGGATATAACTTGATAAAATCCTGGATGATATGCGGCAGCACATATCTAGCCTGAGTATGAGTTGTCGCAATAGATAAACTGCCTTGACTATCATCTCGAAAATCATCGGCAACACGCTTTATATTATTTGTCTGGTCAAGTATCGCTTCAGCCATATCGATAATGACTTGTCCGGCGGTAGTAATTGCGGTGAGATGCTTTCCACTTCGCTGAAATATCTGAATACCTAATTCATCTTCCAACATCCGAATTTGCTTGCTAATACCCGGTTGCGAGGTAAATAGGTTTTCAGCCGTTG
>JBCCHP010000172.1:0-2013 GCA_039028675.1 Pseudomonadota bacterium
CTATGTTTTCTTACAAGGCGGAGAACCAACATTGCGTAAAGATTTGCCGGAAGTCATGACTGATCTTAAAAAAATTGGTATGGATATCACATTGATAACCAACGGAACTCGTATTAAACCTGCATTAATAGACTCGCTTAAAGAAGTGCAGGCTAGTATTTCTATTAGTCTGGATAGTTTAAATCGCGATCACTACAAACGTATTCGTGGTGCGGACCAACTAAGACTGGTATTGGGTGGCATGGAACGGTTGAAAGACTATCCTTATCCGAAATACACCACTTGTATTGTAAGCGCAAAGAATAAGGATGATGTGCTGGATGTCGTGCGTTACTCTCGTGCGCGTGGTTTTATTCCGGTAGTCGGCGCTTATCATTGGGATATTGAACGTTATGGAAAGATTGATGCAGCACTTCAATATCAAAAACAGGTCGCTGCAGCTGTCTTTGAAAAAGTATTAGCTGAAGATATCGTACCCAAAGGTTATTTCAGTCAATACTTGCAGGACAATATCGATTGGCTTAATGATAAACCATTAAAGTCTTGTGATGCCGGTCGATATAGCATCGCTATTGATGCATCGGGTAATGTCGCACCCTGTCTTGCCTTGAAACATGCTGGTAATTTATTAACGTCATCATTGACTGAAATATTATCTAACTTTGATCGTGAAGCAATTAAGTCATGCTCTGATAAATCATCCTGCAATATGATGTGTAGTCGAGTTGTCGGTTCAAATTTACGCAACCCAATTATGGCAATACGCACACCCCAGACTATATCTGCTGACGTAACTAATTAATATGATGATACGCATCACAGCAAATTTTTTATGTGTATTATTTTTACTGGTTTTTAATATCGATACAGTTTTGGCTGATGACAACAATACAGATAAGCATGATCATCAGAAAAAATTAATACCCTATTCTGGCGCACCGCCAGAGATTGATTTATCTGAAGAAGAATTACAGCGATTAGCATCTGGTGAGGCTTTATTCCAGGAACTGCAATTGAATAATGCCAAGCGAGGAGTCGCTATTTTTCGTGTTAATGCCAATGCAGCTGTCGTCTGGTCAGTGTTGAAAGAATTCAGTTCCTATCCGGAATGGATTGATGATATCAAGGCAACTGAAGTCTATTATGAAAATACTAATCTGATTTCAGTAAAATTTGTTGCTAATGGAGTTTTTGGCACTGATACTGTTTGGTATGCTGCACATAATTATCCCGACGATGATAGAAACTGGGGCACATGGAAACTGGATTATGATAAACGATCTGATTTAGATGACTCTGTCGGATTTTGGAGTTTATTACCGGTAGCCGGACATGCTGAACAGACAGATGTCGTGTATTCCGCTGATGTAAAGCTTAAAGGTTTACTTACGTCTTTATTTGAATCATCTTTGATTAAAAGTAGTTTAAAAAATGCTACACAATGGGTTAAGGAACAGGCCGAAGCTAGAGCAAAAAAATAACTATTTTGCAGCTGATTTTATCGGAATATGTACTTCGTAATGTTTGAATAGCCAAAGCGTCATTGGACCATTCCAGAATACAGCATAAGAAGATCCATCTGCGACCCAATCTGACTGCGAAGACAACCATTCCTCAAGTTGATCACGTAATCGCATTACATTTTCTTCAGCATACGATCCTTTTGCACCTATACTAACAACAGTTCTTTCTGGTATTTCGACAACTCGTACAGTTTCAGTATTTTTGAATTCACGCGTATCATTTTGACCAACATAAAATCGCATTTCGGCGCGAGATAAATTACCTTCAACAGGTACTGTCATCGACACCTCATTATCTTTAATAAAGTTAAACAATCTGCCAAATAAACTTCTGGAATTATCAAAATAACTACCGGTACTTTCAGCTAACATCCAGCGTGCGGCAGGCAAAGTGCGTACCTGGATTTCACCCTCAGGAGTTCGATCAAATATTTCTTCTGTTGCCATACTGTTAGTTGAGAGTAACAAACATAATAGTGCAAGGATTTTC
>JBCCHP010000173.1:0-1995 GCA_039028675.1 Pseudomonadota bacterium
CGTCTGGTTTCCCCTCGACGATGGATAGGCGCGCCGGAAACAGCACCGCCTGAGCCATCGCGATATAGACCCATTAGTAAATAATTCACTAAACCCGCGATGGAAAGGTTCTATATCTTCCATCCTCGATAATATTCGTCTCTTATTTTTCAATTTACTATTTTCAAAATACATCATGTACTTTCCAGGGACTTCAGGGTAATTCGACAATTCTTCGGTCCAATCAATGATGTTATTCATCATCTCTTTACCATACAGTTCTCGAATCAACAGATAACCTGTATTTTTAAATTGTTGTATTTGTTCTTTGGATAGTTTCATGTTCACTACATATCATTTTGATAACCATCAAACCACAGTATTATAAAGGAAATGCTTATGTTTTAAATCCGGGGCAATGTTATTCATTGTGATAATTGCTTTGTTAAAGGCCCTTGCTAATAATACGAGCGATAAAATCTGTCCGGGATTGAAAAGACAGGAAAAAATGAAACGTATCAGTTTAGGTCTGCCGAGTGAATCGGTATGTCTACTTACTGCAGGTGGAATTGAAGCGACGGCTTCATCAGCAATAGTGCGAATGGCAATAAAATCCAGATTCATTTCTTTAGATAGACCTGCAATCGCAGCGCTTTCCATATCAATTGCATCTGCTCCTGTTTTTAGATGGAGTTTATTCTTGTCTTTAGCTGTCTTACAAATTGCTGCAGCAGAATAAAGTGAACCGCTGACGACACGAAATTCAGCAGAACTTAATTGAATTAGTAACTGCTCTTGCCATTCAGCTTTGCATTCAATTTGTCCGTTCTCAAAAATAATATTTTCAGCAATTAGTACATCACCTGAATGTAGTGATTCATTTAATCCACCAGCTACACCCCAACTTATTAATGCTTCACAATTTTCTTTAACCAATGAGGCGGCAGCATGTAAGGCATTATTATGTCCAATGCCACTTAAACAAATACAAATTTCGTCTGAGATATAGACAGGTTTTTGTTGTTGTAAATTATGTTGCGTGAGACAGGCTGCCTCATCAGGCAAGGCAGCAATGATACCAATCTTTTTCAAGATACAGTTTGTGTAAGATTACGAAATCGTGCTAACGCCCATAAAGGAAAATATTTTGTATAACCGTGATACTTTAAATAAAAAACCCTGGGGAAACCGGGAGCGGTATACCATTCATCGTGCCACTGTCCATCGGCATCCTGATTATCAATTAGATACTGAATCCCTTTCTGCACAGTATCTGTTCTGGCTTCGCCAACAGCTAACAATGCAAGTAACGCCCATGCAGTCTGAAAAGAAGTGCTTGGGAAAGGACGCTTATGGCGTGGTGGATAATAACTTTCATTACTCTCTCCCCAACCACCATCATCATTTTGCATATCCTGTAGGTAGGCAATTGCATGTTGTATATATTCCTGTTTTGTATCTTCGCTTGCTAATTCCAATGCAGTTAAAACTGACCAGGTGCCATATATATAATTTGTTCCCCATCGGCCAAACCATGAACCATCTTTTTCTTGTTCGATTTTCAGGTATTGAATCGCAGCATTAATATTTTTTGCATAGTGCTGTTTATCAGCGAGGCACATAATAGCTATTGAACGACCCGTCACATCCGCAGTTGGGGGATCAAGTAGTGCGCCGTGATCGGCAAATGGAATTGAATTTAAATAATATTGAGTGTTATTCACTTCAAAGGAGCCGAATCCACCTCCCTTGGATTGCATCCCAGCGACCCAGTTAGCGGCTCGTTCTATAGGCTCAGCATATTTTTCTTTACCTGTGCGGTGCATCGCCCATGCAACCATGGAAGTATCATCTAAATCAGGATAATAATAATTGCTATATTGAAATGCCCATCCACCACCTTTCAAATTAGGACGAGGAATTCTCCAGTCACCGGGTTCATCTTCTAATTGACGATCTTTAAGCCAATCCAATGCTGACTCAGTTGCATCTGAGCAGGCCAAATCAGTTTCAAGC
>JBCCHP010000174.1:0-1942 GCA_039028675.1 Pseudomonadota bacterium
CACACAAACATTTTGCAGCAAATACTGCAGAAATGTTATTGTACATGTAATTCTTTAAAGTTTTCCGGACTGAAGGCTAATCTCCACTTAGTCGCGCGTGCAGTGAGCTCAGTTTAAAAATCAAATTTGAGATTTTGGCGATAAAATTCATGAAGAGTTTAAAAGATCTCGGGTGTTACTTTGCACTCGACGATTTTGGTAGTGGCGTCTCTTCATTCGGATATCTGAAGAATTTGCCGGTTGACTATCTAAAAATAGATGGCATGTTTGTGAAAGACATGGTTCACGATCCAATCAATAAAGCAATGGTGAAATCAATCAATGAAATCGGACAAGTCATGGGCATGAAAACCATAGCCGAGTTTGTCGAAAATGATGTCATTCTAGAGATGGTGGAAGAGATAGGTGTCAACTATGCACAAGGTTATGGTATTGGTGAAATGTTGCCTTTTGAGGAATTAATCCGTAAAGAAGACAACATTACATACATGACTAACTTCAGGCAGTAATTCTAAACGACAATAACCAGTATCATTCCAGAAAAGCAGGCTATTTGATCAGGTCAATTCCCTTCCAATGTAGATAAATTCAAGCTGGCGCCATGATCGATATTGCCAATGTTGCTGCCCAGCAATTTGTACTCGCTCAAGGCTTTCAAGAGTGTTGTATTTCGCCGCAAATAAGCATCAAACAAGGCAAAATTCATTGATAATAAGTATGCTTTGTATTATCGTTTTTTGCTGTAGAAAATTTTGCATTACTTTGTTTTTAAATTGATTTATTGAATTGAACACAAGCTTGAAGCCTGATGCATATCAATGTCGAGTACGCATAAAATTTTCATATATTCAGTTAATTAGGCTATAACTTTTACAAATATGATCAATGATCGAGTCAGTTATCCGAATTTAGAAAAAATGATCCGCAAATTGCGGCTTTGCAGAAGCAGAGAAATGGGTTTAATGAGTTATGAAAGAACGATTCCTCATTGCACCATAAATCAATAATTCAATAATAATAATGACAGTAACTACCATTAAACTTTCAGTGAAAGTTAATTTTTGAATAACAGTAAAATTTGGAATTAAAAAGTTGCAGATGAATGAGAGGAGGTAACTTACCATGATTTATTCTGATCCAAATACCGACGGCGCCGTCGTCGATTTTAAACCGCAATATGAAAACTATATTGGTGGTGAATGGGTAGCACCTGTAAAAGGTGAATACTTTGACAATATCTCGCCTGTCAACGGCAAGGTATTTTGCAAGATCCCACGTTCCAGTGATGAAGATATTGATAAAGCAATCGATGCTGCACATGCCGCAAAAGATGCCTGGGGTAAAACCTCGGTTGCTGAACGTGCAAATATTCTGTTGAAGATTGCTGATCGCATTGATGAAAACGTGGAAAAACTCGCTATTGCCGAGTCCTGGGACAATGGTAAAGCCGTGCGTGAAACACTCAACGCTGACATTCCATTATCTTCTGACCACTTCCGTTATTTCGCAAGTTGTATTCGTGCGCAGGAAGGTACCTTGAGTGAAATCGACGAAAACACAGTGGCCTATCATTTCCATGAGCCATTGGGTGTCGTCGGTCAGATTATTCCATGGAATTTCCCAATATTAATGGCAGCCTGGAAACTGGCACCTGCATTAGCTGCAGGTAACTGCGTTATCTTGAAGCCTGCAGAACAAACGCCAGCTTCAATTATGATCTTATTGGAAATCATTGGTGATTTATTACCTGCAGGTGTATTAAATATTGTGAATGGTTTCGGTGCAGAAGCGGGTAAAGCACTAGGTACCAGCAAACGTATCGCCAAGTCAGATCTTGTCTTTGCTTGCGCTGCGCAGGGAGCCAAGGCTATAGCAGAAGGCCTGAGTGTGAATCGCAATCTGACTTGGCTGGGAATGGGAAAGAACTTCCTGGGTGTAGAGG
>JBCCHP010000175.1:0-1927 GCA_039028675.1 Pseudomonadota bacterium
CATTTCCGATGTACATTTAGGCTTTCCCGGTTGTAGTGCAAAATTTCTCCTCGATTTTCTTCGAAAAACCGAATGTGAAAAAATTTATTTGGTCGGAGACATAATCGATTTTCTTTACATGCGAAAAAAACGTTACTGGCCACAAGAACACAATGACGTCATCAGAACATTATTAGGTAAGGCAAAACATGGCACTCAAGTGATTTATGTACCGGGTAATCATGATGAACCTATTCGTGCACATAATCATCTAGTAATGGGTAATGTCATGATTGAAAATGAGATCGTACATACTACAGCAGATGGTAAGCGATTCCTTGTGTTACATGGCGATCAATTTGACAGTGTAGTGAAGAATTCACGCTTACTCGAATTAGTCGGAAGTAAATTATATGACTGGTTATTAAAGGCAAACCATATAGTTAATTTTGTTCGCTATCAATTGGGACTGCCTTATTGGTCTTTAGCTGCCGCACTCAAGCATAAAGTAAAAGGTGCTGTTAACTATATTAGTAACTTTGAGAGCGCTGTTTCATTGATGGCGAAACAACGAGAAGTGGACGGTATGATATGTGGTCATATTCATCGGGCTGAGATTAGAACAATAGACGATGTGCTCTATTGTAATTGTGGTGATTGGGTCGAGAGTTGTACTGCCTTGATTGAAAACCAGGATGGTAGTCTGGAAATTCTAAACTGGACAGAGCAAACCGCAACATTAAAGAAATTACCGGCAGCTGCATAACATCATGAAAATTATGATCGTCACAGATGCCTGGGCACCGCAAATAAATGGCGTGGTGACTACGCTGGAAAAGATGGGTGAAGAATTAAATAAGCTTGGAAATACTGTTCAATATATTACACCTGAAGGCTTTATTACGATCCCCTGCCCCAGCTACCCAAGTATTCGGTTAGCAATATTTCCTAATAAACGTGTCGCTGAAATGATTGAAGCCTTTCAACCTGAAGCTATGCATATTGCTACAGAAGGGCCATTAGGTAAGGCCGCTAGAAAGTACTGCATAAAGAACAAGATTAAATTTACTACGTCTTATCATACACAATTTCCTGAATATGTTCGACTTAGGGCACCTATTCCCTTGAGCTGGACATATAAATATTTAAATAACTTCCACAAGAAAGCAGAATGCACATTGGTGCCCACCCCATCACAGCAACAAAAATTAATTGATAGGAATTTTTCAAACGTAAAAGTTTGGTGTCGTGGGGTTGATACGGATTTATTTCAGCCGAAAGATAAATCATTCATCAAGGCAACACGTCCTGTTTCAATGTATATGGGACGTGTCGCAATCGAAAAAAATATGGAAGCGTATTTAAGTCTGGATCTACCAGGTACAAAATATATTGTTGGCGATGGCCCAGATTTTGAGATGCTGGAGGCAAAGTATCCCGATGCAGTTTTTACTGGATTTAAGCGCGGCGAAGAATTAGTACAATATCTTGCTGCAGCAGATGTCTTTGTATTTCCCAGTCTGACAGATACATTTGGCCTTGTCATGCTGGAAGCTATGGCATGTGGCGTACCTGTAGCTGCATTTCCGGTAACCGGTCCGATTGATGTCGTACAGCAAGGAGTAACAGGCGCGCTTAGCGAAGACTTGCAAGAAGCTATTAATGAAGCATTAACACTCAATCCTGAAGATTGTATTGAATATGCAAGCAATAATTCCTGGGCACACTGCGCTGATATGTTTTTTAATCACCTCGAAGCGAACACTGCTTATCCAAATTAATTAGTTCCGGTTTTACAATTTATTCTTTCCATCAAAAAATCACAAAATATCTCACCACACAATTTGAATAATTGGTCGAGCTGGCCGCTATTGTTATAATTCATTAAAACAATAAAGGTCACTATGAAATTACTTACCTATCGATATGATGAAGTCATATCTGTTGG
>JBCCHP010000176.1:0-1924 GCA_039028675.1 Pseudomonadota bacterium
CAAAAAATATGAGGGTTTTATTATTATTCAAAGTAAATACTTCAATTAAACAAACACAATATATTTAATATTACAATTAACGACTGATTGAAAGACCTTTAAGAAAAATCAGGATAAATTCCTATATTCCAGGTTATCAGACTGCTGGAATTTCGTATTACAACCCTAGGGGATTATCAGGATCAGTCTTTGGATTAAATGGCTTGTGCCTGTCAGTATCAGTAATTTGATATACTGTACCAATCCAGTTATTGATCACTGCTTCTGCAGTATCATGCCAGGTATTATCAAGCAACGGTAATAATAAATGTTCCGGAAATTCAGGTGGTATTTGGTTATTGGCCAATGCCAGATCGAGGCGTGATTGATACTCTTCCATGATAGCCTGGCATTTTAGTGATAAATAGTTTTCCGGGAAAGGAGGGTATTCTTCAATTTCTCTATTGATAAACCGTCCAATTTCACGCTTATATTCTTTTAATAAACTAATGGCATCATATTCAGGATGGCCTTGAAAAAAGACCAATCGAAAACCATCTTCGCTGGTGGCAAGATGTACATCTCCATGTTCACTAACAACCAGTGTTAATAAGTCTGCTTGTTTAAATTGTTCAGCATAAATCTCATTAAAACGTGAATGTGGTACATCAAATCGAGTATTTACCCCTGCAACTAATGGATGCTTTCTATCTACTACACGATGAGGATAAACCCCCCAACGTTTTCCATTTGGTAATCGTTTGCGCTTTTGCTTATATCTAAATTCCATCACAGCATGCGTCGCAAGACAGGAACATAACGTTGATGTGACATTATTAAATGACCAATCAATAATATCACTTAAAGGTTGCCAGAATGGTTGACTAGATAATTCCTGACCGATCACATTGGCACCTGTAACGATCAATGCGTCCAGACCCTGTTCTTTTATCTGTTCCACATTTTGATAATACTCTTTTACATGCGCTTGTCCTTCAGGACTTCGCTCAAGTTCATCTAGTGTAAAGGGATGTAGATAAAACTGTGCAATCTGATTGCTTTCACCTACTAGTCTGAAGAACTGTCTTTCAGTTGCTTCAAGCGCTGAGTCTGGCATCATATTTAATAAACCAATATGCAGTTCTCTTATGTCTTGGCGTTCTGCCTGTTCTGCACTGATAATCGTTTCACCATCTTCAATCAAACGGGCAAAGCTCGGTAACTGGCTGTTTGCAACAAGTGGCATAATTATGAATCCAGACTATTTTCAATCAATGAAATAAAATCCTGTTCACATCGAACTTGCGCGATTTGATTTGAACAGATGGTATAACCATATTCATCCGCTAACTTTTGATAAACAGGGATACGTGAATAAAATAATCGTGAAAATACCCAGCGGACAAAATCATCTGGTTCAATTAATGCAGCATATTCAATATTTTTATTATCCAGATAAATTGCCAATTGTTCATCCAAAAACGCTTCACGATAATAAAGTGGCTTTGGATCATTTTCAGCGCGTTTGATTAACTCACGTTCATCGTCTTCAGTTGTACGAATATAAATTACTAAAGTATGTTCAGCCAGTGTTTGTATGACTTCAGGATCATCCAGTTCACATAAGCTGCCACCTGCATCATTGATAAATTTATCATAGCCATACACATCATGTGATCGCCTGATAAACTCTGGCACGTCTTTCATGGCTGAAATTTCTGCATCATGATGTAGTTTTTGCCTGCGTTTGAATTCTAGTAAACCCAATCCGCCCATTTCCGGATTGCCTAACTGACCAAGAAAGGTCGAAACAGCTTTTAAATTATCAACAGAAATCTTACTGTCGATACTGATCGAATCAGATAGTAATAATTTCTTAAGGATGGGTATCTGCATTGCCTTTTGTTTTACGTTATCTAACATTGCTTCATTAAGATACCGTGTG
>JBCCHP010000177.1:0-1848 GCA_039028675.1 Pseudomonadota bacterium
GCTGGAGTGGCGATGCAATAGAGTTGAATCGAGGAGAAATACTAATTTTTAACGATTAATTAAAATAATTATAACTATATAAACCAGAGACTCGCCATATTGGCGAAGGAGAGTGTTATGACAACTATCGTGACTGATAATTGTAAAGGCTGTCGTTATACGGACTGTGTAACCGTTTGTCCGGTTGCCTGCTTTCATTACGATGATGATATGTTGTATATAGACCCGGATACTTGCATAGACTGCAGTGCCTGCGTAGCTGAATGTCCTGTTCAGGCAATCTATGAGGGTGATGATATTCCTGAAGATCAGGAACACTGGATTGATATCAATGCTGAGCGAGCTGCAGAATTGCCAGTATGTGAAGAACAAATGGATCCCCTCCCTGGGGCCGATGATAAAAAAACAGAACTAGGGCTGTAGTCGAGGTCGATTATGAATAGATTAGGCACTAGTGAAAATCCCTTACAGGTTGCAGTGATTGGCAGCGGACCCAGTGGCTTTTATGCTGCAGAATCATTATTTAAGTCGGATATCACTGCAGTGGTAGACATGTATGAACGTCTTCCCACGCCTTTTGGATTAGTTCGATCTGGCGTCGCACCAGACCACCAAAAATTAAAACAGGCGATTAAGTTATATGAAAAGATCGCAGATAATGAGAACTTCAATCTTGTCGCAAATGTCAGTATTGGCAGCGACGTCTCCGTTGATGAATTAAAAGCAGCTTATCATGCGGTAATCATTACATCCGGTGCTGAAAGTGATCGTAAACTGGGTATTGCTGGTGAACAATTGACTGGCAGTCATACCGCGACTGAGTTCGTTGGTTGGTATAATGGCCATCCGGATTATCGTGATAGGGAATTCGATTTAACTCATGAAACAGCAGTTATCATTGGCCAAGGGAATGTCGCGATAGATGTTGCCCGGATCCTTTCGAAAACAATCGATGAACTCAAACATACTGATATTGCGCAGCATGCACTAGATGTACTGGCTGAGAGCAAGATAAAGAATATCCATGTGATCGGTCGACGCGGACCAGCACAGGCAAAATTTACTCCTAAAGAATTGCGTGAATTTGGTAGCTTGGATGATTGCGATCCAATTATTAATAAGACTGATCTGATATTGAATACGGAGAGTCAGGTCGAGCTTGAAGATAGAACAAATATTAGTCACAAAAAAACCTATGAGCATCTTTGTGAGTTTGCCGAACGCATATCTGATGCCAATAAAAAAAGGCAATGTAAATTTCATTTCCTGTTAAGCCCGGTTGAATTAATAGGTGAAGAAAAACTGGAAAAAATCGTTTTTGAAAAAAACCAGCTAACAGGTGAAGCATTAAAACAATCCGCAGTAGGTACCGGGGAAAACATTGAGATGGAAGCCGGGATTTTATTTCGCAGTATTGGTTACCTCGGTGTCGCCATAGCAGGCGTCCCTTTTAACGAAAAGTGGGGCACGATTGAAAATAAATTGGGCCGTGTTACAGATGAAGGTAACCACGTACCTCAATTATATACGGCCGGCTGGATTAAAAGAGGTCCGAGTGGGATTATCGGCACAAATCGTGCGTGTAGTGCAGAGACGGTTAGCTGCCTGCTGGAAGATCTTGATCAATTAGCAATGGAAAAAGATAAAGCAGGATTTGCTGCTATTAAACAACAATTAGAGGAAAAAAATGTCCGATTTGTCAATTTCAAGCAGTGGAAACAAATCGATGCCGTTGAGATTAAAAATGGTGAAGAAAAAGATAAGCCGAGAGAAAAATTTACTCGTCGTCAGGAAATGCTCTCAATTATTAAATAATCATTTTTTGCAGCATTTTTAACCAAGGCTATA
>JBCCHP010000178.1:0-1794 GCA_039028675.1 Pseudomonadota bacterium
AATCGTTCAGCGACCTTTTTAATCATGTAGATATCCCCAAGGAATAGGACGAATATTATTTTTTTAAGAATAAAAGCTAGATAATCAAAAATTCGTTGTTGACTCTCTCCCTGCGTCAGGGTGCATACTCTAAAAATGTTATCGACTACTCTATTTATATTGATATGCAATTCACATATGAGAACACAATGAATTTTGGCTGCAATACATATTTAGCCTTGTTTGGAGAAAATCATCATGTTCAGGATTGGTGATTTTTCCAGGCTTAGTCGTGTGTCTGTCAGGGCGCTGCGTCTTTATGATGAGATGGGTTTATTTAAACCCGTCCATGTTGATGCAACTAGTGGTTATCGCTATTACTCTGCCGAGCAACTTACTCGATTAAATCAAATCGTCGCATTTAAAGATCTCGGTTTTTCTCTGGAACAGATCGCTGATCTATTAAATGACAATATTCCTTCGGATGAAATCCGCGGCATGCTGCGTTTGAAACAGGCAGAAGCGCAACAGTTAATACAAGGAGAACAAAAACGTTTAAGACAAATTGAAGCGCGTCTGCAACAGATTGAAAAATCTGGCAATGATGCGGTTGATAATGTTGTTTTAAAACGTGTTGAGGCGCAAACAATTGTTGCGATACGTGATGTATTACCTGTTTGTACCGATGTCAAACACTTGCATGCAGAGTTAGACGAAGTTCTGCTGAAGCAGGATATCGAATCAGTCGGATTTTCGCAGACGCTTTGGCATGATTCGGAATATCGACTTGATACGATAGATACAGAAGCCATTGTGCCAGTTAATAAAACGATTACAGATAATGAGAGAATTCATAGCTATCTCTTGCCGGAAGTAGAACAGATGGCATGCATTATTCATCATGGTAGTTATGACACAATTGTACAGGCCTTAAATACCTTACTATGCTGGATTGAAGCTAATAGTTACCAGATTGCAGGTGTCAATCGCGAGATCTATTTACAGCCAAAAATCACTGACAAAGACTTCTTCGAAAACATAAAACATACCGTGATTGA
Organism: Pseudomonadota bacterium; assembly: GCA_039028675.1. Lineage (GTDB taxonomy): Bacteria > Pseudomonadota > Gammaproteobacteria > Eutrophobiales > Eutrophobiaceae > JANQNX01. The sequence continues at coordinate 1,038 of JBCCHP010000178.1, forward strand.
AGTTCAGTTACCTGTATTGAATAGTTAAAAAATTTCCTAAATAGATCTGATATTGATTTTTCATGTATAGATTTATTTATTTAATAAAATTAGAGGAGTATTGATAAATGATCGTGTTAGCAATTAGTGCCAGCCCTCGGCGAAATGGTAATTCTTTTTTATTGGTTGATGCGGCTCTCGCAGGTGCAAAGGATGCCGGACATAATACTGAATTTGTTTATCTGGATGATTATCTCAAGTCGTTTTTACGCGATTGTCGGGAGTGTCGTGATGAAACAGGTGCATGTTCAATTGATGATAACTTTTCAATCTTGCTCAATGAGAAATTTCTTAAGGCTGATGCGGTTATTTTTGCTACGCCGCTCTACTGGTATGGAATTTCTGGACAGCTAAAGACGTTCTTTGATCGTATTTTCTGTTACGTTGCGGCTTCAAATCCTGACTCAGATGCAAATGTCGAGCAACTTTGTGGCAAACGTATTGCTTTAATGTTGAGTTCTGAAGAGAGTTATGTGGGAGCACCACTTGGTGTATTGCATGAGTTTCAGGAATACGCTCGTTATACACATTCGAAATTCGTTGGTGTCATTCAGGGTTTTGGTAATAAACGTGGTGACGTGTTGGCTGACCCTGGCGAGCCAACCAATCGCGCATATGATTTTGGTAAACGCTTATTTGATATTCGTACAACAGATTATCGAATTGACACTTCAAGATCCGGTTCAGTTTGGAATAATTCTATTGCTTCTTAATAGAT
>JBCCHP010000179.1:0-1763 GCA_039028675.1 Pseudomonadota bacterium
AGAAAAAACCCAAACGCACGTCTCTGACAAAGGACATGGATCCGGCCAACGTCGATTTGGATATCGCTCTGGGGCTATTGGCTTTACCCCGTGACATCGGTCCTCATCCGGAAACCGGCGAGATGATCCAAGCAGGTATCGGCCGGTTTGGCCCTTACATTAAGCACGAGGGCACCTACGTTTCTCTGAAAGAGGACGATGTGCTTAATGTAAGGGCCAAACCGGGTTAAACCATATGTAGTAGCAGCATTTTTAACATTTTTACTGATAAGTAGTTTATGTTTTTCTCAGGCAATCGTTAGTGCCAATGATTCAACTAATGAGACCCAACAACAGAAAGCTGGTATTGGTTTTGGCCTGGGTGCGTTGCTTGGAGGACTACTAGCCGGACCACCAGGGCTGGTCATTGGTGCTGCCAGCGGTGGCTTTTTTGGACAAAATGAAGACCAGCATGATAAGACCGTCGCTGATCTTGAGGCCACACTCAATGCAAAGAGTATTGAACTAGCTTACCAACAAAATGAACTGGAAAAAACCAGGGCATCATTTGAAAGTGAATTCAAACAGGTGATGCTGAATCAAGAAATAAGAAATTTACAAAACCTAAGTAAAGGCATTGCTTATATCATTTATTTTAAAACAAACGATGCTGCAATCAATAAGGACATTTTACCTCGAATAGAACAATTAGCTGAGCTAATAAAACCGTATTCAAAAATCCAGATACGCATTGAGGGATTTGCAGATGCCAGAGGTGATGAAGCATTTAATCTTTTATTAAGCAAAGCGAGAATTGATGCCGTTAAGCATAAATTGATTCGTGCCGGCATCCCGAATAATCGTATACAAACACAGGCATTTGGAGAAAGTCATGCAAAGGCGAAGGAAGGCATGCTGGAAGAATATATTTATGATCGTCGTGTCACGATTAATCTGACATTGGATCGTGAAGTATGAGGATAGTAAGTAAGTGGAGAAGTGCTGATTTACTCTTCAAGTCAGTCAATCCATTTTCACAATTCATTTTTTTATTTTTATTACTAGTAAATTCATTAATCATACAAGCAGAGCCTATCGATGAAAAAAATGAAATAAATATAGTTAAAAGCATCACAGATATCGGTAAAGGTAGTCTGTTATTTAAACAAGGTAAAAGTTTAATAGATGCGCCTCAACTAGATACTGAAGTTGAAATGCAAGTGAGTGGCATGATCAATCGTGTCAACCTAAAACAGACTTTTTCCAATACCACTGAAAATTGGCAGGAGGGTATTTATGTGTTTCCCTTACCAGAAGACGCTGCTGTTGATCAAATGCGTTTACGAATTGGAGAGCGTGTAATAGAAGGAGAAATACAGGAGAAAAAGCTTGCAAAAAAAATCTATGAACAAGCGAAAAATAATGGTCAACGTGCAGCCCTGACAGAACAGGAACGCCCGAATATTTTTATGACATCTGTAGCAAATATTCCATCACATGAAACAGTGATTGTCGAGATTGAATATCAACAGCTAGTAAAGTATGACAGCGGGTTATTTTCCTTACGATTTCCAATGGTCATAGGACCGAGATATATACCGGGCAATAAAACAGTAACAGAATTTAATGGAACGGGATGGGCAGTTAATACCGATCAGGTAAATGATGCAGCTCGTATTACACCTCCAGTATTAGCATCTGCTAGTCAGCGTAAAAATCGAGTCACAATTAAAATCGATCTGGATGCCGGGCTGGCCATAGAACATATCGATAGTCCTTATCAT
>JBCCHP010000180.1:0-1673 GCA_039028675.1 Pseudomonadota bacterium
CTTTTACAAAATAGTCTTTGCCTGGCGACTTTCCTGTCTTTAATTGATCAAACCAACGGCTTCTTCCGGAGCAATGATTAATAACCAAATCCGACATTAATTTAAAATGGTTAGCTATTTCACTTACATCATCCCAATTACCATATGTTTCGTTAACCTGCGTGTAATCCATAACTGCGAAGCCATCATCGGAACTAAACGGGAAAAAAGGCAGGATATGTACAATATTAATTTCCGGATGCAAATGATTAGTCAGGAAATCACATAGCGTTTGTAATGGCGCATCGTCATTTTTTAAAAAAGTATTACCATAGGTTATGGTTGCAATGTCTGCTTCATTCCAGTGATTTTGAAATTGTTCAGGAGAGGCGCAGTCAGATTCGAGTTTCATTACCTGCATTAATTTGGCAACTAATGACTCTTTATCCTGATCGGAATAAATTTGTGATACTTGGCTCAATAAACGCGTTCTGAGCTCTTCAACTCTGGTCTTCACATCCATCTTTAATTTTTATATTGCTTTATATCTTCATCAACAGCATTCATAAAATCATTTGCCAAATCAGGCAAAGCACTATTCACTCGTGTCCAACTATGAATAAAAGGTGTCTCCATTGGATTCTCGAGAAAATGGTTTCCTGCTTTCATAATGTTCTCAGCAAATAATTCAACTGCTCGCTCTTCTGTATCAATATCGAGGCTTAAACCATTGATCACAGCATCATTATGATAGGTTTCAATAAAATCTAATGCGATACGATAATAGGTTGCCTTTACAGTACGGAATGTTTCCGGACTAAAAGTCACACCTGCAGTTGCCAGTTTTCTGAAGACAGCTTTACTGATATCAATCGACATCTTCGATAATCCCTTATTCTCATCATCTTCAGATAGTTCCTGATGTTTATGATCATAAGTCTCAGCTATATCTACCTGACATAAGCGATTGGTGGAATAGTTTCTATGCATTTCAGATAATACACCAATCTCAAGACCCCAATCACTGGGAATACGAATATCGTTGATAACATCCGTCCGCATCGAAAACTCACCTGCAAGTGCATAGCGATAGCTATCCAGATATTCAACAAAGGTTTCATCAGGAAACATTTTTCTTAAGGAACGTAATAAGGGAGTGACCAGTAATCGGCAAACACGACCATTTATCGAATCGTTTGCAACTCGAGCATAATAACCTTTGCAGAATTCATAATTAAAATTAGGGTTAGCAACAGGATAAATTAGTCTCGCCAACATACTTCTATCGTATGTCAAAATATCACAATCATGCAGTGCTACTGACTCAACCAAATCAGCTCCTTTTACAAATCCCAAACAGTACCAGGCATTTCTACCCTTACCTAATTCACGTGGGTGTAAATCAGCTTGTTCTAATCGTTTATCGATAGCTTGTAAACGTGGGCCATCATTCCATAACACTTTATGTTCTTGTGGCAATCGTGAAAAAAACTCCAAAGCATGAATGTATTCTGCTTCAGTTGCACGATCGAGACCTATCACAATTTGTCTTAAATAAGGAACCTGGCAAAGTTCTTCAACTATATTTTCTAATGCCGGGCCTTCAAGCTCGGAATATAAACAAGGTAGTACTAATGCCATTGGACGAATTTTGGAAAACGCGATTAATTCTTTTTCAAGATCATCAATCGCTC
>JBCCHP010000181.1:0-1634 GCA_039028675.1 Pseudomonadota bacterium
TGATCCTAAAAACGGTGCAGCCTTAATTGTGTTTTACAGCGATGATCTTGAAGCAACATTAAACAAGATAGCTAATGCTGGCGGCGAGATTACTCAACCCATCTTTTCCTTTCCTGGAGGCAGACGCTTTCACTTTACTGAGCCCAGTGGTAATGAACTGGCAGTGTGGTCTGATAAATAAATGAAAAATATTATTTTAATACCGGTTTTACTACTGTTATTGCTGAATCAATTGCATGCTATTGAACCTGTTTATTCTGAAATATTGGCAAAGGATTCGGTCAGTTGGGATGGGAAAGAGTTTGCTTATCCCACTGGAGTGCCAGAGATTACGATTAAAAAAATCACGATTGATCCTGGCGGTAAAGAACTAGTGTTATCTGAACATTGCCATACCTTTCCATTAGCGGCTTACGTCTTATCCGGTAGTGTGCATGTGGAGGAACCATCCGGACGCTATCATATCTTTCGAGCAGGCAATGCCTTCATTGAGGTGATGAATTCCTGGCATAAAGGTAAATTTACCGAGCCAACTGAGTTGATTGCATTTTATGCGGGTAGTGTTGATACACCATTATCGATTAAGAAAGACAGCGATGCGGGTCACACCAGCGGCTGTAAATAACTCAATAATAAATTCCTATGTGCGGTCGATTTTTTGTAGATGAAGTAAAAGGCATTCCCAAATTCTTTGATGTTTCTGCAAAAGAGATGGAATCAAACTTTAATGTCAGCCCATCGCAAAATTGCGCCATTATTAAAGATGAAGGACTCACCTCAATGCAATGGGGCCTGGTACCAAGCTGGGTTAAGGACAGCAAGATAAAGCCTATTAATGCAAAGGCTGAAACGATTCGTGAAAAACCTTTTTTCAGAAATGCATTTAAACAACGGCGCTGTATTGTTCCTGCCTCCGGTTTTTATGAGTGGCAGGGGACAAAGGGAGATAAAACCCCTTTTTTTTATTTATCCGACGTATGATCCTTATTTTGGTTTTGCCGGCATCTGGGAATGCAAGGATGAGGTTGAGACATTTGCGATTATTACTACTGCCGCGAATGACACCATGCAAAACGTACATACGCGTATGCCAGTAATACTAAGCCCGGAGAATTTTAATGAATGGCTGGCAACAGGACATTATGATTTGCTTCGCGCCTGTGCGAATGATGTCATTGCTTATCATGAAGTGAGTAAAGCAGTGAATAAACCAGCGAATAATTCTCGAGAATTAATTAAACAGATAAATTGAATCGGGCTAACAAGGATTATTCAATTGATTGAAATATATCATTGCCAATATTTTCGTAACCAGCTGGCATGATAATGGTTGCCCCACTTTTCATTTCAGGTAGTCGACAAACGAGACCCGCTATATCAAGCGGATTTTCTGCTAACCAATCCTGTTGAAATTTTTCTGCTGATCCAGCGTGATAGCCGCGCATATATTCCTCTTTACCAAATACAAGCCATTGTTCATCCTCCAGGCCGTTTATCCCTTGTTGATAGCCGGCTTGATAATCACTGCAAGCGGTGGTTATAAAGATAAAGAAAAATAGGTTGTATTGAATCAGTCTAGTCATAAACTCAAATTGTTATATTGATATATAAATTATAGATGAATAAACAATGCA
>JBCCHP010000182.1:0-1500 GCA_039028675.1 Pseudomonadota bacterium
CCGGACCAAGCACCGTATTAAGTTCGCCACTGAATACCACTTCGTCAAATTCTTTAACCATTTGACCAGGGCTGAAGCTTCCAAGATCACCGCCTTGATTGCCAGAGGGGCAACTTGAATGTTCTTTTGCAATATCAGCAAAATCCGCACCTTCTTCAATTTCCTTTTTTAATGTTTCACATTGCTCTTCGGTTTCTACCAAAATATGTCTTGCGCTAGCTGTAGCCATAAATTTACCTTTTTATTATTAACCATTTATTGTAATGAATACCCATAATCGAGTGATGCAAGCATAACCTAATCGGGAACAATGCGATGCTTCACATAGCTGCCCGGCGCATCTTCAATTACCTTTAGTATTTGTCCTGGCTTTCTGGCCGATATTTGCTCACCAGATTGTTTGCTAACCCATCGATGCCAATCCGGCCACCATGAGCCTTCTTGATAGTTGGCATCTTCCAGCCAATTATCAGGCTCTGATTCCAATTGATCATTCGTCCAGTAACCGTATTTATTTTTAACCGGAGGATTAATCACGCCAGCAATATGACCTGATCCACCTAGTACAAATTTAACAGGACCAGACATTAATTTTGCTCCTGAATAGGTAGATTTCCATGGGGTAATATGATCTTCCAGGGTGGAGATAAAATAACTTGGTATTTTGATTTTGCTAATATCAATACCCGTACCCGCCAGTTCTAAACCATCAGGCTCTTTTAATCGGTTATGCAAATAACATTGACGTAAATAAAAACTATGCGTCTTTGCTGGTAAGCGTGTGGAGTCAGAATTCCAGTAAAGTAGATCAAAAGCAGTCGGCTCTTTACCCAATAGATAGTTATTAATAAAGAATGGCCAGATCAGATCGTTTGCACGCAACATATTAAATACAGTCGCCATACTACTACCATCTAGATAACCTTCTTTTGCCATATCGGTATCGAGTTTTGCCAGTTGTAACTCATCAATGAACACACCCAGGTCGCCTGGCTCTTGAAAATCGATCATGGTAGTAAAATAGGTCGTGGTATTAATTAGTGATTTACGTTTTTTCGCAAGATAGGCATTGGTGGCCGCCAGAAGTGTGCCGCCAATACAATAACCAATCGTATTTACCTTTCCCATACCGGTTTCTTTTTTGACTTTATCAACGGCAGTGACTAAACCCTTGGTCATATAGTCATCAAAGCTTGTCTCAGCATGCGATTCGTCTGGATTAATCCAGGAGATAACAAATACGGTGTGGCCTTGATCGACAGCCCATTTAATAAAACTATTTTCCGGACGTAAATCCAGAATATAAAACTTATTTATCCAGGGAGGACAAATTAATAGCGGTATTTCATAGACATTTTTTGTAGTTGGTTCGTACTGTATCAATTGAATTAAATCATTTTGATAGATGACTTTACCCGGTGTAGTAGCAATGTTTTCACCTACTTCAAATGCCTCGAAATCGGTCATGCGTGTCATTAATTTTTTGCCCTTACCTCGGGC